>JASHVH010000446.1 GCA_030039575.1 Acidimicrobiales bacterium
ACGTGGCTGCCGTTCGCCACGCGGCGTCTTCGATGTCGAGGCCAGAGGCAAGGTCAAGGCCGGCCCCTAGGCGCATCGCTCGCTTGGCGGCCCGCACGGCAACGGGCGAATTACCGGCGATCAAGCGAGCGAGTTCGAGAGCGGTGGCCCGCGCCGCCCCGCGCCCTACCACCCGGTCGGCGAGGCCAAGCCCCAGCGCCTCATGAGCCCCGACCCTCCGGGCCGTGAAAATGAGGTCGGCGGCCACCCCCGTACCGGCTCGGCGAGTGAGCAACTGCGTCCCGCCCCCACCGGGCACGAGGCCGACGGCCGTTTCGGGCAACGCCAACTCGGCCGTCTCGTCGGCCACGATCAGGTCACAAGAAAGGGCAAGCTCGAGCCCGCCGCCGAGAGCGTAGCCGGCCACCGCCGCGATCACCGGTACCTCTATTGCCCGGACCGCGTCGAAGGCGGCCCGGACCAGAGGGCGCTGCGCCACAAGCTCTGCGTCGTTGAACCGGGCTCGTTCCTTGAGGTCCGCCCCCACGCAGAAGGCGCGCTCGGTAGCCGAAGAGACCACCACCGCGAGCAACCCCGGCCAGCGGCCCACCTCGCCACAGGCGGCAGCCAGCTGCCCGAACATGGAACTCGAGAGGGCGTTCAAAGCCTCCGGGCGGTCAAGGACGATCTCGGCTACGGGCCCGTGCTTTGCGACCCGGACGAAGTGGTCGGGACCTGAGGTAGCCGTCGCGGCCCGGACGCCCTCAGTTCCTCCTTGCCGGCGGGTACCCGCGCCGAGGCCGGGCGTGAGACCCCTAAGGGCCATGGAATGCAGGAGAGCCCGCATGTCATCGCCATCTAGCCGGCCGCTGAAGGGAGTGGAGTTGAGCAAACCGAAGGTGGCGTGGGCGGCCGCGATGGCCTCGTCGTGACGACCCAAGCGCCCCGCCCTGACGATGGCGTCGGCCCAAACCTCGAGGTAGCTCCGCTGCAGGCTGCGGACCCGGTGCTGGTCCTCGGGTGCCAACGACGTGAGCTCACGGGACTGGACGGCGATGAGCGCGGGGTTCTCCACCGCGAAGTCGGCGTGGAAATCCACCAGGGCGACCAGAGCCTCGACAGGGCTTTTCGCCCCGGAGACACGCGTTTTGGCGTTGGCCAGTAAGTGCTCGCTGACGTCGACCAGCAGCTCTCCTAGCAGTTTTTCCTTGCTCTTGAAGTGGCGGTAGACGGCCGGGCCGGAAATGCCCACAGCGCCCCCAATGTCGTCGAGGGTGACCAGGCGGTAACCGCGCTCGGCGAAGAGGGCGGCCGCCGCCTGCAGCAGCCTCTCCCTGGTGGTCAGCGCCGGCTGAGGGCCTCGATGTCGAGGTCTCGGCTGCGTGCCGCCGGCCCTTGTGTTAGCAGCCATTAACTTCCTATGTTACTCTAGATTAACTGACGCCGGTGTGGGCCAAGAGCGAGGTCTGAGATGGCTCGAGCAAGTTTCCCGGACGAAGGTCACGAGGACGAAGAGCACGCAGTGGGGACGTCACGGGAGCCAACCCCTCCGAGCAGCGGGCCTTCAAGCACTGGCCCCTCGGCCCCCTCGATGGCCGAACTCGTGGCCCAGCTAAGGGAACGCCTCGCCCTCGTGCGTCAGGGCGGCGACGAACGAGCCCGCCGGCGCCACCTCGACCGAGGCAAATTGCTCGTGCGGGACCGGGTGGACCGCCTGCTCGACCCGGGTGCCTCGTTCCTCGAGCTTTCGCCTCTGGCGGCGTGGGACCTATACGGCGAGCCGGTCCCATCAGCTGGGATCGTGACCGGCATAGGCCGGGTGTCCGGCCGGTGCTGCATGGTCGTCGCCAATGATGCCACCGTAAAGGGCGGCACCTATTTCCCCGTAACGGTGAAAAAGCACCTCCGCGCCCAGGCGATCGCCGCCGCTTTCAAGTTGCCGTGTTGTTACCTGGTCGACTCCGGCGGGGCCTATCTCCCCCTCCAGGACCAGGTGTTCCCGGACCGGGACCACTTCGGCCGGATCTTCTTCAACCAGGCCCGGATGTCGGAAGCGGGCATCCCCCAGCTCTCGGCCGTCCTGGGCTCGAGCACAGCCGGGGGCGCCTATGTCCCCGCCATGAGCGACGAGACGGTGATCGTGCGCGAACAGGGGACCATATTCCTTGGCGGGCCCCCCTTGGTGCGCGCCGCCACTGGCGAAGTGGTCAGCGCCGAGGAACTCGGTGGCGGCGAGGTCCATGCTCGGCGGTCCGGCGTCGTCGACCATTTGGCCGACGATGACGCCCAGGCTCTGGAGGTCGTGCGGTCCATGGTCGCCACCCTCGGGCCGCCGGCATCGCCAGTCGCCGACGTGGACCGGGCCGAACCTGAGGACCCGGCCGAGGACCCGTCGGAGCTTTACGACGTGGTCCCCGTGGACGTGCGGCAGCCTTACGACGTACGCGAAGTGGTCCGCAGGATCGTGGATGGTTCCCGGCTGCAGGAGTTCAAGGCCGCTTACGGGGAAACCCTGGTGTGTGGCTTCGCCCGCCTTTCTGGCTACCGGGTGGGCATCGTGGCCAACAACGGGATCCTTTTCAGCGAGTCAGCACTCAAAGGGGCGCACTTCATACAGCTCTGCAACCAGCGTGGCACCCCGCTTGTGTTCCTGCAGAACATCAGCGGCTTCATGGTCGGCAAGGAGTACGAGAGCCGAGGGATTGCCAAAGACGGGGCCAAGCTGGTCACTGCGGTGGCCTGTTCTCGCGTGCCCAAGCTGACCGTGATCATCGGGGGGTCGTTCGGCGCCGGCAACTATGGCATGTGCGGGCGGGCTTTCGACCCGCGCTTGCTCTTTATGTGGCCGAACGCCCGCATCTCCGTGATGGGTGGCGACCAGGCCGCCGCGGTGCTCTCCCTGGTCGGTGAACGTGAAGGTGACGAGCTGTCAGAGGAAGAGCGGACGGCGAGGATCCGCGAACTTTATGCGGCTCAGGGGTCGCCGTATTACTCGACGGCGAGGTTGTGGGACGACGGCGTTATCGACCCTGTCGAGACCCGCCGTGTGCTGGCGATGGGCCTCGCCCTTTCTGCATGGTCGTCGGTGCCCGCCCCCCCGCCTGCGCATTACGGCGTGTTCAGGATGTAGGGACGGACATAGGAACATTGGCGTTGGGTACCGGCACGCTCCTCGTGGCTAACCGGGGTGAGGTCGCAGTTCGCATCCTGCGGGCGGCCCGCCATCTCGGCCTGCGCACGGTGGCGGTTTACTCCGACGCCGACCGTCAGGCGCCCCACGTCAACCAAGCCGACCGAGCGGTAAGAATAGGGCCGCCTCCCGCCCTGGAGTCGTACTTGTCCATCGAGGCCATCCTGCGGGCCGCCCACGAGACAGGGGCCGGCGCCGTCCACCCCGGCTACGGTTTCCTGGCTGAGAGCGCTGAGTTTGCGGCGGCCTGCGAGGCCGCCGGCCTGGTCTTCGTCGGCCCTCAGCCCGGCGTGATCGAGGTGATGAGCCGCAAGGACCGGGCGCGACAGATTGCCATCGAGGCGGGTGCTCCGGTCCTGCCCGCCGTCGAAGCGCAGCCCACCGCCGTGCTGGTGAGCCGGACGATCGACGAGATCGGGTTCCCGGCGCTGGTCAAAGCGGTCGCCGGCGGTGGAGGAAAGGGCATGCGGGTCGTGGCCGCCGCCGCCGATCTCGAACCGGCGCTGGCCGCCGCCAGCCGGGAAGCGCTGGCCGCTTTCGGCGACGCGTCGGTGTTTGTCGAGCGGTACGTTCCCAGCGGGCGCCACCTGGAGGTGCAGATAGTCGGGGACGGCAGAGGGCGCGTGCTGCACCTTTTTGACCGCGATTGTTCGGTGCAGCGCCGCCATCAAAAAGTGGTCGAGGAAGCGCCGGCGTCTGTCGATGCCGCCACTGCCCGGGCGGCGGCTCTCGACGCCGCGCTACGCATCGGGGCCCGCGTCTCTTACCGGAGCCTCGGTACGGTCGAGTTCCTCGTCGCCGGCGACGAGGTCTTCTTCCTCGAAATGAACACCCGGCTCCAGGTCGAGCACCCGGTGACCGAAGCCGTTACGGGGATCGACCTTGTCGAGTTGCAACTACGCCTCGCCGGTGGTGAACCGTTGTTCTTGGCGCAAGACGACGTGACTGTCAACGGGCACGCCATCGAGGTGCGGGTCTACGCCGAGGATCCGGAGCACGGGTTCCTACCCCAGACCGGCCGGGCCCGGCTGGTGCGCTGGCCCGGGCGCGCTCGAGCGGATGCCGCCCTCGAGGCGGGCCAGGAGGTCGGGGCCCATTACGACCCGATGCTGGCCAAGCTCGTCACCCACGGGGTGGACCGAGAGTCGGCCAGGCTCGAGATGGTCGACGCCCTCGACGACACCGCCATCCTGGGCCTCACCACCAACGTCGGTTTCCTGCGCCGGCTGGTCGCTTCGGACCAGTTCGCGCGGGCGCAAATCCACACGAGCTGGCTCGACGGGCACGCCGGCGACCTCGGCGCCGGCGCTGGCCGGATGCCGCTCGTCGCCGCCGCGCTCTACCTGTCGGAGACCGCCTACCGGACGACGGTGGCCGACCCGTTCGGAGCGGACGGCTGGCGCTCGGGCGCTCCGTACGCTCCATCGCGCCTGGCCTTCACGGCCGGCGAAAAGCGGCACGAGCTACTCGTGGTTGGACGCCCCGGTGGCGACGGAGGGTGGGTCGAGGTGGACCGGGACGGCCGCCAGATCGAAGCGCGCGGCCTTCGCCTGGCGCAAAACGAGGTGGTCGTCGAACTTGACGGCCGGCTCGAGCACTTTGCCGTCCTGGCCGAACCGGGGGCGGTGCTGGTCGGGCACCGCGGTGACGCTTTCCGCTTCGAACTCGGCGGTAGCGGCGGCAACCGGCGCGAGCGCGAAGACGACGTGGTCGTCTCGCCGCTACCGGGGACACTGGTCACCGTCAACGTCGCCGCCGGTGACTCCGTGCGCCCTGATGATGTTCTGGGAGTGCTCGAGTCGATGAAAATGGAGTACCCACTGAAAGCCCGCCTCCCGGCCCGGGTTGAGCGGGTCGGTTTCAGCGCCGGCTCTCAGGTCGCCAGGGGCGATGTCCTTTTTGAGTTGGCGTACATGGCCCCTGGCGCGGCCGAGCCTGAGGCGGCCCGCCCGGGGGCTCCCGGGGAGGCCGGGACCACGAACGGCCCAGGAAGGAGATATCCATGAACACAGGAGCAGGCGCCAGTCTTTTCCTCACCAATAAGCGCGAGGAACTGCGGGCGACGGTTGAGCAGTTCGCCCACCAGGAAGTCGCGCCCGTTATCGGAGAACTCTACGAAAAACAGGAGTTCCCCTACGCCATCGTGGCAAAAATGGGTGCACTCGGGCTGTTCGGTATCCCGTTCCCCGAGGAGTACGGAGGCAGGGGCGGTGACCACATCGGGCTGTGCCTGGCCATCGAGGAACTGGCCCGCGTCGACTCTTCGGTAGCGATCACGCTTTCGGCGGGCGTGGCCCTGGGGACGACACCGATCGACCGGTTCGGGACGGAAGAGCAAAAGCAGCGCTGGCTGCCGCAATTGTGTAGCGGTGAGCGGCTGGCCGCCTTCGGGCTGACCGAAGTGAGCGGAGGGTCGGACGCCGCCGCCGTCCATACAACGGCGCGGCGAGAGGGCGATGAGTGGGTCATCAACGGTACCAAGGCGTTCATTACGAACTCAGGCACTGAAGTCACCGCCCTTGTGACGGTCGCCGCCGTCACCGGAGAACCCGTCAACGGACGGCGACGGATCTCCGCCATTGTGGTGCCGGCGGGCACTCCGGGGTTCAAGGTGTCCAAAAAGTACTCAAAGGTGGGCTGGTCGGCCTCCGATACCAACGAGTTGTCGTTCTCGGACTGCCGTGTCCCGTTCGACAACCTGCTCGGCGAAGAAGGGCGTGGTTACGCCCAGTTCCTCGAGGTGCTCGACGAGGGCCGGATCGCCGTCGCCGCATTGTCCGTCGGTTTGGCACAGGGCTGTATCGACGAGTGCTTGACCTATATGGCCCAACGAGAGGTGTCGGGGCGCAAGCTCGGGGAGTACCAGGCGCTCCAGTTCAAGGTGGCGGACATGGAAGCCAGGGCTCATACCGCCCGGCTGGCCTGGTACGACGCCGCCAGCCGGCTGGTGGCGGGACGGCCGTTCAAGAAGGAGGCCGCCGTCGCCAAGCTGGTGGCTTCGGATGCCGCCGTGGTAAACGCCCGGGAAGCGACCCAGATTTTCGGAGGCCATGGTTTTATGAACGAGACGCCCGTCGGCCGTTTTTACCGCGACGCCAAAATTCTCGAGATCGGGGAAGGGACTTCGGAAATCCAGCGTATGATCATCGCCCGTCAGCTCGGCCTGCCCCGTCCCTGACCCTCTCCTGGCTAAACGTGAGGAAGGGCTCCAGGCTCTCGGGGTTGGCCACCGCCGTGAGCGCGAGGGCGTCAGACAGGGCCGTGCCGGCCAAGAGCCGCTTGACCGGGACCTCCAGTTTCTTGCCCGATAACGTCCGCGGTACCGCCGGCACACGGATGATCCTGTCGGGGACGTAGCGGGGAGAAAGCTCTCGCCGCAGAGCGGCCCCGATCTGCTCAGCCAGGACGTCGGGCTCGTCCGTACCGGCCTGCTGCGTACTGGCTGGCTCCGTACTGGGCTGCTGCGCGCCGGACCGCTCCACCACGAACAACCACAGTTCGCCGGGGCCACCCGCCGGGTCGTCGAGGTGGACGACCAGGCTGTCCGCTACCTCAGGAAAACCTTCCACTACCGAATAAAATTCAGCCGTACCCATCCGGACCCCACCCCGGTTGAGGGTACCGTCGGACCTCCCGGTGATGACGACGGTGCCGCGCTCGGTAAGTACAGCGCGGTCGCCATGGGCCCAAACGCCCGGGAACTGGCTGAAGTAGGCAGACCGGTAGCGGGTGCCGTCGTCGCCCCAAAAGCCGACGGGCATTGTCGGCAATGGGGCCGTCAGCACCAGCTCGCCCTCCTGCCCCACGACCGAGCGGCCCTCCTGGTCAAAGACCTCGACCTTGGCGCCGAGGCAACGGCATGAAATTTCCCCGGCCCATACTGGGTGCAAGGGGCTGGCGCCGACGAACCCCGTGCACACGTCGGTGCCGCCACTGAACGACGCCAGCAACAGGTCATCGGCCACCGCCCGGTACACCCACTCCGCGGCCGAGGCTGGGAGCGGCGAACCGGTCGAGCCGAGCGTCTTCAGCGAGCTCAGGTTGCAGAGGCTTGAGGGACGCAACCCGGCCTTCATGCTCGCCACCAGGTAACCGGCACCCACGCCGGCACAGGTGGTCCCGGTCGATTCGATCAACTCCCACACGTAGCCCGCAGCGGGCCAGTTCGGGTCGCCGTCGAACAGGACCACGGCCGAGCCGGCCACGAGCCCGGAGACACAGAAGTTCCACATCATCCAGCCCGTGGTGCTGAACCAGAAGAACCGGTCGTCCGGCTTCAGGTCGAAGTGGAACCGGAGCGCCTTGGCGTGCTCCAACAGGATCCCACCGTGGCCGTGCACGATGGGCTTGGGTTTCCCCGTGGTACCGGAGGAAAACAGGATATAAAGCGGGTGGTCGAAATCGAGGGCGGCAAACTCCAGCGGATCTTTCGTGGCCGCAAAATCGTCCCAACTATCCCACCCGGGTGGCGGTTTGCCGTCGTCGAGGTAGGGGACCCAGACCGCTTTCCTGACCGATGGGAGGCGGCCGACAACGGCCCGGGCTTCGTCTCTCCGGTCGACGGCCCGGGGGCCATAGCGGTAACCATCGACGCTGAACAGGACGGACGGTCCGACCTGCGACAGCCGGTCCAGGACTCCGGTGACGCCCATTTCGGGTGCACAGCTGGTCCAGACGGCACCGATGCTGGCGCACGCCAACATCACCGCCAACGCTTCGGAGGTATTGGGAAGATAGCCGGCTACCCGCTCGCCCGCCTCGACCCCGGCCATGAGCAGCCCCGAACGCACCCGGGCCACCATGTCTGTCAATTCGGCCCAAGTGAGGTCAGCCGGCGGGCGGGTCTGGGAGCGAGCCACCACGGCGAGGGAACCAGGACCGTTTGGCGGAGGCCGCAAGGCCGTCTCGGCGTAATTGAGGCGGCCGTCGCGGAACCACCGGTAACCGCTAACC
>JASHVH010000447.1 GCA_030039575.1 Acidimicrobiales bacterium
GAGGGCGGCTTCGGCCTCCAGAGCATGGAAGAGCGTTGCCGGGCGGCGGGGGCGCGGTTCAAGCTTTCCTCTGCCCTCGGCCGGGGCACCACGATCGAGGTGATGTGGCCCTGACGCCGAGGACCGTCGTCGTGGCTGACGACCACGCCCCCTACAGGGCACTTGTCCGTCAGGTGCTGGAGGCGGCCGGGTACCAAGTTCGTGCAGAAGCGGCCGACGCCGGCGGGGCGCTCCAGGCCGTCCTCGAGCATCGCCCCGGCTTTGCCGTGCTCGACGTGCGCATGCCTGGCGGCGGTCTTCAAGCCGCACGTGACATCAAAATTGTCAACCCACCGACCTTTGTCGTGATGATCACTGTTTCCGACGAGCTGACAGATCTGTACGAGGCGCTGCGGGCCGGCGCCTCCGGCTACGTGCTAAAGGGCGGGGACCCGGCGCGCCTTCCCGAGATCTTGGACGGTGTGGTGGCGGGCGAGGCCGTGGCGCCGGCCACGCTCGTACAGCAGATGGTCGACGCCATACCGGAGCGGAAACACCTTTCGCTCGCCGGGAAAGAGCCGCGCCTCACGGAGCGCGAATGGGAGGTGCTCGAGCTCCTGGCCGACGGCTGCAGTACCGGGGAAATAAGCGGGCTGTTGTTCGTCGCCGAAGTGACGGTCCGTACTCACGTGGCCGCCATCGTCCACAAGCTCGGAGTACGCAACCGAACCGAAGCCGCGACCATCCTTCTCGAACACCGGCGGCGCCACTGGCAGACCGCCGGTTCGGGATCCGGGTTTGGTCTGGAGCCGTGACCGGGATGAGGAGACCCGGTCCGTTTGGCGTGCCACCAGAGGGGGGCAGAAGAGGAGTTTTCGACGGGTAACGGGTAAAACTCCCATGCGGCGCGACACCCCCGTCGAAAAATGTACAAAGCGGCGCCGCTTCAGCGGGGTCGAAGCGGGACTTTTATTGGCGGCCGGCTCGCAAAGGTCGACCGTCGAGAGGGTCACTCCCCGATGGAAGGGGGTCGGCTTGGGGCCCTCGAAACGGTTCGAAGCCGCGGGCCGGCGAAAACGACACTGTGAAGGCGGGCCCTAAAGTCTGACGCAGTGGCGAATATGACGGTGGGTAGGCCGAGGCGAGGCGGGATGGCGCTCTTCGCCGCCCTTTTGACCGCGACCGGTGTCCTGGTCGGCGGCGGCGGGAGCAGCGCGTCTGCAACGGCCGTGCCGGCTACCTCCTGGCTGTCGTCGATCCCCGACACCCCGGCCTACCGCAGCGAGATCGCCGTCAACGACCTGCAAACGCTGTGGACGTCGGCCGGGCTGGCGTTCCCACCGACGTTGGCACAGCTCGGTAGCGCGCCCGGTCTAGCCGCATCTCGTCAGATCGGGGCCGGGTCGCAGCTCGGTTCTTCACTGTTGCTGTACGCCTCAGTCAGCACCGACCTTCTGGGTTACGACGCCTTGGCCGTCCGCTCCGAGGTGTCGGCCGGGGTGCTGCCCGGCCTGCTCTCCGTCGTGCAGGGGCCGATCCACGCCTCCAAGGTCGGGGCGGAACTGACCACGCTGGGGGTACGACCGGTCTCCACGGGCGCCATCGTCCGCTATAGCATCGCCAACGCTCTCAACCTTTCAGGGGAGGCGGCGAAACCGCTCGTCGGCGTCCGTACCCTCGCCGTACTCGGCCGAGGCGGCCGAGCTGCAGCCGGCGGGCCCGCGGTGCCGCCCGGTGACGTTGTCAACCTGCTGCGGGGGAGCCACGCCACCCCGTCCCTGGCCTCCGACCCGGACGTGCGGCAGATAACGGAGCTCCTGAGCGGGGCCGACGTCATGCTGTTCGGCACCGGGCTGGTCGCCAGCTGGGACGACATACTCGGGCACGAGCCGTCGCCATCGCAAGTGGCACAGGTGCTGCGGGCCAACCCAGGCCTCGGCCGGCTGCACGCGGCCCCGACCTTCGCCGGGTACGGCTACCTGCCCGGCAGCCCGGCTCATGCCACGGCCCTGGCCGTCGCCATCTACCCCGGTCCCGGCGACGCCAAGGGGGCAGCCAACATTTTTGGGAGCGTGCTGCGCTCCGGGTACAGCACCCTTTACGGCGAGCGCTACGCCCGGCTGTTCGCAGTCGACACGGTCAGGGTCGAGGGCGACGCCGTCGTGGCCCGCCTCACCGAACGCAGCGCCGACGCCGTGGCGGAGATGACCGAGGAGGACAACGTGCCGCTGTTCTGGTCACCGCCCCCAGCAGGCTGAACTGCGATAATGCCGGCCTGACACCGTGGCCGATGTCGAAAGGCGCGCCGCTTCACCCCGTGTTGATCGCCCCTGCCGGCAGGAGCAGGAGCAGCCCGAGGGCGGCGGCCACGACGACGATGGTCACCACGTCGACCAGGACCTCCTGGCGGCGGCCCCGGGCCAGGCCGAGCCCCCCGGCGATGGCGAGCCCGGTGATCAGGCCGCCAACATGGGCCTGCCAAGCGACATTCGGTATGACGAAGCTGAAGACGAGGTTGATGCCAATCAGGGCGACAATGCTTGACGTGTTTGCCGAAGAGCGACGGGCCAGGATGAAATAAGCGCCAAAAAGGCCGAAAATGGCGCCCGAAGCCCCCGCCGCCGGTTGAAGCGGGTTGCCGAGGAGGTAGTAGGCGACCGACCCTCCCAGGCCCGAGAGCAAGTACAGCGCCAGGTAGCGCCAGACGCTCAGCGCCGGTTCGACCAGCTTGCCGATGATAAGCAGGCACCACATGTTGAGCGCGACGTCGAGGAAGCCGTTGGTGACGAAGAACGACGAGAACAGGCGGTACCACTGGCCCTCTTGCTGCATGAGGATCGGGTACAGCCAGCTGTTCTCCGTCAGGCTGTTAGAGGCTGTAGCCGCCAGGAACAGGACTACGTT
The DNA here is from genome assembly GCA_030039575.1 of Acidimicrobiales bacterium. GTDB lineage: Bacteria > Actinomycetota > Acidimicrobiia > Acidimicrobiales > Palsa-688 > Fen-671. The sequence goes on from JASHVH010000447.1 coordinate 2,884, forward strand.
CACGACGATGAGGGCGGTGGTCACCGGCGTTTGCCGAGCGGTCGGGAGGCCACCGCGACGCGGTTGGTAGCGGACCACCCGCGACTTCCTGGCGTTCCGCCGCACACATTGGTGGCATTGCCAACCCACCGGGGCCTGCACCATGCAGACGGTGCAGATGGGCTTGCCGCAGGACCGGCAAACGGCGCTGGCCAGGCGGTCCGGGTGCTCGTAACAGCGGGTGTTGGGGCCGAGGCCAATCTTCTCGTCGGCGCCCGGTGCTGTCCTCCCCTGTGCCGACCCGTCCGGCGCCGTCGTACCTGGGGCCTGCTCTGCCGGTTGGGCCGGCCACGGTGTGGGCGCCGGAGGCGGCCTGTCGCCCCACCCCGGGGAGCCGGCCGGCGCGCTCGGCCACTGCGGGTCGCTCTCGCCCGGGTTTTGCCCACTCATGCCGTTCGCCACTCTGGGTGTTCACCGGACAGTTCCCCGCCAGGTGGGACGCTCCAGTGTTGGACCACCGGTGCGCCATGTTCCCAGCCGAGCACGCTCACAGTCCCGGTGACGAGGGCTAACAGCCGGCCTACTGTCGGCGGCTGGCGTAGCCACCGGGCCGCCAGCACTCTAAGCAAGTGGCCGTGGGAAAAGAGGAGCGTCTTCGAACCCGGGGGAAGGGCAAGCGCCCGCTGGACCACGCGGTCGGCCCGGTCGGCCACTTCCCCGGGCGATTCCCCACCCGGCCAGGGGCCGTCCCAGATGTTCCAGCCCGGGTAGCTGACCTGGATCTGCGCCGTCGTCAACCCTTCCAGGTCGCCATAGTCCCACTCGACGAGGTCGTCGTCGACCTCAGGTTTGAAACC
>JASHVH010000448.1 GCA_030039575.1 Acidimicrobiales bacterium
CTGGTGATCATGGACCACGGCCAAATTGTGGTGGAGGGGACACCGCGAGAACTAAAACGCCAAGTGGCGGGTGAGTCCGTAATCCTGAGCCTGCGCAACCATAATGGCGCCGCAAGGCGCGCTTCGGCCGTACTGAGCGCTCAACCGTTCGTCCGGGAAGTTAGCGCCGATGGCAACGAAGTCCGGCTCTATGTCGAGGACGGCGGCGCCGTCCTGCCCCAGATCCTCCGGCTGCTCGACGCCGAACAAATCGGTGTCAGGTCGATGAGCCTGTCCGAAGCGACGCTCGACGACGTGTTCCTACGCCAAACCGGCCGGTCGCTGCGCGACTCCGGCGCGCCGGCCGGCACAGGGAGGTCAGTATGAAAACCGCTCTTGACACGAGGCTGCTGTTCCAGCGCTACACGCTCCAGTTGTTACGCAACCCCGTCTGGCTGTTCGTCGGGTTCTCCACCCCTGTGCTCTACCTCCTGCTCTTTACCCCCTTGCTAAAGAACCTCCCGGGGGTCAAGGGTTTCCCCACGGGTAGCGTGCTCGAACTGTTCCTGCCGGGCATACTGTCCCTGCTGGCGTTCACGTCAGGTGCCGGCGCCGGGTTCAATACGATCTTCGAATTACAGTCGGGGCTCATCGAGCGGCTGCGAGTTACGCCGGCCAGCCGCCTCGCCATCCTGATCGGGCCCATACTGTCGGGCCTGCTGATGATGACCGTCTTTGACGCGGTTGTCGTCGCCGTGGCCGTCGGCTTCGGGTTCAGGGTGCATTGGGCCGGCCTCGGCCTGCTCATCGTCTTGCTGTGGGCGCTCGCCACATTGATGGCCACTTTTTCCACCGCGACAGCCTTGGTAACCAAGGACATCAGTAGCTTCGCCGCCATCATCAACGGGATGAACCTGCCGCTGCTCTTGCTATCGGGGGTCTTGTTGCCTATTTCCCTCGGGCCGCTGTGGCTGCGGGCCCTGGCCCACTTCAACCCGCTCTATTACCTGGTGGTTGCGTCGCGGTCTTTGGCCGTCGGGCACCTGAGCGGCTCTGCGGTCTGGCAGGCGTTCGCCGTTCTCGTACCTCTCTGCGTTCTTGTGCTGGCATGGGCAACCAGAGTTTTTCGCCGGGCCGTCTCGTGATCGGTGCTCGATTTGCGAGTGGCACCGGGGCCCGCTGAAGAACCGGCGCGAGAGGAGAAGTTCCTCAGCGGGTTCCTAATGCGCGTCATACCTGGCCAACAGCGGCACTAGCACGCCGGCGTCAGGGCTGCCCCAGCCCGTGACCGGGTCCCAACCCGGCCCGGCCTTGTAGCCCGTGATCGCCGCGCCCGGGAACTCCGGCGTGTTGTCCCCGGTGGTGACGTCGTGGAACGCCTGGTGGTAATAAGCGCTTCGGCCAATTTCGTAAATGGCTGGGTTGACGAAACCCAAATGGCGGCCGGCGTACTGGTCGGCCAGGGCGATCAGCCCAGCCCACAATGGGGCCGTGGCGCTGGTCCCGCCGCCACTACGGGCATGGCAGCCGGCCCGAAAGGGCTCCCGCTGCCAAGCGACCACCAACACACGCGTGTCAGCAAAGTGGGAGTTTTACTCGAGAAACGACTAGTTACCACGCCACGCCGGAGCCCCGGTGGCGGCGAAGAGCGACGCTCGTCCCGGGCCGGGCTTGGGCGCAGTCCGAGGCCGCCGAACGATCGACCACGGCTATCACCGGGTACCCCCCGGTGGTCGGGTGGTCGGCCAGGAAGACCAGGATTTCCCCGCTGTTCACGAGTTGCACGGAACCCCAGACGATGCCTTCGCTGGGCAGCTCCTCCCCGACACGGCGGCCCAGCGGCCGGCCCTCCAGACGAAGGGCGATGCGGTTGCTCAGCGGGGACACCCGGTACGACTGGCCGAACAGGTCTCGTCTCCCCACCTCGGTCAACCAGTCCTGGCGCGGCCCAGGGTGGAGCGGGAGGACGAGGTCCGTGGCGGGCACTCGGTAGGGCGCGAAGTCGATGGCGGGTGGCGGGCCGTGCGGCGGCCCGACAGCGAGGCGCTGGCCGGCGAAAAGTACAGGAGGGCCAAGGCCTGACAGCAGGTCGGTCGACCTGCTGCCGAGCGTTGATGGCACCTCAAAACCGCCCGCCACGGCAACGTAGGAGCGGGCCCCGAGCTCGGCCGGGCCTACCTCGACGAGGCTGCCCGCCTGCACGTAGACCGGCAGGCTCCAGACCACGGGACGACCGTCGACCCGGACCGGTGCCGTGGCGCCGGTCACCGCCACCACAGCTCCTTCGTCAAAGCGCAGGCTGACGCCGTCAACGGTGGACTCGAGGACAGCGGCCGTCTCGGCGTTACCGACCAGGCGGTTGGCCCGGGCGGACGCCTCGGAGTCGAGCGCCCCCGAAGTTGGCACGCCGAGGTGGGCGAAGCCGGGCCGGCCGCGGTCCTGCACTGTCGTTAATGCTCCGGGGCGGACGACCTCAACCGTCTCACGCGAGTGGTTCGTCCGGCTCGTGTGAACGGCCTTTGCCCGACGAGCACGGTCCCCCGCCGTGCCAGTCACGCCGGCAGGAACTGCACGGTCGCCCCGGGCGCCAGCAGCGCCGGTGGGTCGCGTCCCGGGTCCCAGAGGGTCACAGCCGTGTGGCCGATGACCTGCCACCCTGCCGGCGAAGAGCGCGGGTAAATACCTGTGAACCCGCCCCCCAGGGCGACACTGCCCGCCGGGACGGCCGGGCGGGGGGACGGGCGGCGGGGCACTTGCCAACGTTCGCCGAGCCCGGCGATGTACGCAAACCCCGGCGAGAAGCCGCAAAAGGCCACCCGGTGGCAGAGGGAAGTGTGGATCTCGACGACCTCGGCTTCCGTCACCCCCCAGTGCCTGGCCACGTCGACAAGATCGGGGCCGTCATAGCGGCACGGGATCTCAACCGTCTCGAGATAGCCGCCGTTCTCCGCCGCCAGGGGCCATGCAGCTACCTCGCGGGCGACCTGGCCGGGGTCAGTCACTCCGTCGAGAAGGACGGTGGTGGCCCCGGGCACCACGTCGACGAGCGTATGGCCCCAACCGTTGCGACGGTGGCGGTCGATCTCGGCGGTAAGCGAAAAAACCTCGTCGAGGTCATCGACCTCGATAAGAACGGCTGTAGGCCCGGCGGGCAGGAACCTCAAGGCCGGGCCGCCGGCCTCTCCGGCTCGAAATGGGCCGGCTCTGGACGGTCCATGCTCCAACCTGCAATCCCGGCGGCGGCCGGTCCCTCGTAGACGGCCAACAACTGCGCTTCGGCGTCAGTGAGGTACCCGTACAGTTGTCGCTCGGCCTCCTCGCCCCGGCCGGCGTTGACCAGTTCGGCGATGACCCGGTTCCGCCCCAGATACGGGCCGTGGAACTGCTCCGGGTCGGTCATAGCGTGGAAGGCGAGGCCCAACTCCGCCAGGGCGCGCCGCATCATCTCGTCCACGCGGGGGCTCTGAGCGAGGGCGCCAATGGCCCGGTGAAAATGGAGGTCGGCCGTCCGCACCTCTAACCACGCCCCGCCGGCGGCAGCTACCTCAGCATCCTCGACGGTGGCCATGACCGCCTTGCGCAGTGGGACCGGCGCGTCACCGGCCAAACGGGCGGCCCCCCCTTCGACCATCCGCCGAAGCCGGTAAAGGTCGGCGACGTCGGCTTTGGTCAGGACCGAGACGAAGATCCCGCGGTTCATCTCGTGGACGGTAAGCCGTTCGTGGCACAAAAGGCGGAACGCTTCCCGCAGAGTGTTCCGCGATACCCCAAGTGCACGGCCAAGGACCTCTTCCGAAAGGCGGCTACCCGGCGCGAACAGCCCCTCCATGATGCGGGTGCGCAGTATCCCCGCGACTCGCTCGGCGGTGCTGGAGCTGGCCAACTCGCTCCGGTCGCCGGCCAGGACGGCGGCTATCTCGTCGCTGACAGCGACAACCACTTTCTTCCTCCAGGGCAGCAGTGAACAGCAGTGAAGTCGTCGCACGTGGTGCTGACGATCGTCGTCTTGAAGGATTGTAGAACAAGAGGTACGATCCTCGTGAACTCACTGAGGGGGCAGCTGCTTGATCGCAGTGCAACATGACCCGCACCTTTCGTACAGAAGACCCCTTCCTCGCGTCGGCGGCGAGGCACCACCACAATGACCGGCGTAGCGGCCGGCACGCGATCCCGTGAGCTGGTCATCGACCTCAACAGTGACATGGGGGAGGCGTTCGGGGCGTACCGCATGGGCCCTGACGCCGAACTGCTGCAGTTAGTCACCAGTGCCAACATCGCATGCGGCTTTCATGCCGGAGACCCACGCACGATGGAGGCCACAGTGGCCGGAGCCGTAGCGGCGGGAGTGGCCATCGGCGCCCACGTGTCATACCCGGACCTGGTCGGGTTCGGGCGCCGCCAAATGAAAATCAGTGCCGACGAACTCGTCACCGATGTCCTTTATCAGATCGGTGCGCTCGAGGCGTTTGCCCGCCGGCACGGCACGTCCGTCCGTTACGTAAAAGCACATGGAGCGCTGTACAACGACTTGGTCGACGACGAGACCCTGGCCGGTGCGCTGGCCGAGGCCGTCCTCACGTACGGGAGCGGGCTGTCCGTGTTGACGATGCCGGCAGGCACATCCTTAGAGGTTTTCGAAAAAGCCGGCGTCCCCGTCGTGCTCGAGGCCTTTGCCGACCGGGCCTACACGCCCGCCGGCCGGCTTGTCTCCCGCAAGGAACCTGGCTCCGTCATCACCGACCCGGCTGCGGTGGCCGAGCGAGGGCGGCGGCTGGCGTTGGGCGAGCCAATAGAGGCGAGAGGGGGCGAAGAGCTGCGCGTCCAGGCCCGTTCGATCTGCGTGCACAGCGACACTCCCGGCTCGGTCGCCCTGGCGGTCGCCCTGCGGGAATCGCTTACTGCGGCAGGTGTCCAGGTCAAGGCGTTCTCGTAACGCCAGAAGTACCTCTTGACACGATGGACAGGTCTGAGCGGGGAAAATGGGACGACCGACGGCTGAAGTTCGGGCCCAGAGGCTGTGGGCACAATCGCGCCGTGTGAAGCAGACTGCCGCACCGTGCCGCTGCGTCAACGTCCCACTCCTTGCACCCTCAGCCTCCAGGGATCCCAAGCATACACCAGGATCATCGTAGCACGATAGAAATGTAGGGCCGCCGAGGGCCGGTTGTTGCTCCCGGAGGACGAAGGTCGAGGGACGGTCCCCTGCGTTCGGTGCTGCACCTAGAGGGAGCGCAGCGGTATAAACCCTTCCTCACGGAAGCGCCGCAGCTCTTCGCGGTGCAGCGTCGACAGCGCGGCGAGCTTGGTCTCTCCCAGCTTCGTGAGGACCAGCCGCTGGCGACGATGGTCGCTGAGATCGGGCACCCTGCGCACAAGCCCGCCGGACTCGGCCCGGTTGACCAGCTCAACGGCGGAGTGGTGGCGCAATTTCATCCAATCCGCGATGTCGCCGATCGTGGGTGGCTCGTCATTGTCGGTGCCTCGAACCGCGAGCAAAAGCTGGTGTTGTGATGGCGTCAGCCCCGCAGCCCGCGCCGCCTCTTCAGAGAAATACAGGAAGGACCTCAGGGCTCGACGGAACTGCGCGAGCGCCCGGTACTCGGCATCCGTGACCGGGCCGCCCCGGGTGCCAGTTGGGGTCGCGGTGGCCATGCTTGTCCTCCTTTTCCTGATGGCTCCATGATGCCATCGTCCCGATGGGTTGTGTGGCGACGAAAAGGTCGGGAAGAAAGCGTATTTTCGTCGTAATGCTTTTCGGTGCCAGTTACTACCACGAGTACATGCCCTACGACCGCCTCGATGCGGACATCGAACTGATGAAGCGGGCCCATTTCAGTGTGGTGCGGGTCGGCGAGTCGACTTGGGCTTCGTACGAGCCGAAGCCGGGCCAGATCAGCTTCACGGCCCTAAGCCGGGTCGTGGACGCGCTCACGGCGGCTGGGATCAAGGTGATAGTCGGGACGCCGACCTACGCCATCCCGCCCTGGATGGCACGCCTGCACCCAGAGGTCATGGCGGTCACCCGCCACGGGGCACCGGTACCGTACGGAGGGCGCCAAAACATCGATTTCACGTCGCCGGCGTACCTCTTTTACGCCGAGCGTTTGCTCCGGGCGATGGCCGCGGAGTTCGGCCACCACGAGGGGGTAGTGGCGTTCCAGGTCGACAACGAGATCGGGGCCACCGAGGTCGTCAACCCCCATGTGCTGGCCAGGTTCCGGGCGGAGGTGATGGAGCGTCTCGGAGGGGTCGAAGGCGTCAATGAGCGATGGGGCCTCACGTATTGGAGCCACCGTTTATCCAGCCCGGAGGACCTGTGGGGCCCGGCAGGCAACACCAACCCGGGTTACGCGCTCGAGTGGGAGCGGTTCCAGGCCCGCCTGGCCACGGAGTTCCTGGTCTGGCAACGCGATTTGGTCCGGCCGCTCGTCGCTGCGAACAAGGAGATCGTCCACTGCACGGTCAGTGGCTGGGGCAGCCGGTGGTCGGACCCGCACGTGATCGCCGAATCGCTCGACCGGGCGGCGACGAACATCTACGTGGCGATGCAGGACGCACTGGCGTACCCCGAAGCCGGCCCGGGCGCCCGCGACCTGGTCCCCACCACTCACCCCGAGCCGGCCGGCGCCTGGCAGGCGCTCTGGAGAGCCGACGCCGGCTACGCGCAACGCGGCCGGCGAGGTTCCCGGTTTTGGGTCACCGAATCACAGGCGGGGACGATTGGGCCGTCGTCTTGCAACGTGCCCCCCTACCCGGGCCAACTGCGGATGATGGCTCACATCTTTGCGTCACGGGGGGCCGGCCTGCTCGCCTACTGGCACTGGCACAGCCTGCACTACGGTGCTGAGACCTACTACGGCGGCGTCCTCGGGCACGACCTGGAGCCGGGCCGGATTTTCGAACAGGTAGCCGGGGTAGGGGAAGAACTCGGCCGAGTCGGCCCCGAATTGGAAGGCATGGTGCCTCACGCCGACATCGCCATCATCTGCTCCAGAGACTCGCTACGTGCTCTCGAAGCGACGCCTCCTTTCCCCGAAGCCGGGACGGGAAGGCCCGACCCGCACGCGTACTACCGCATTTTTGGCCGGTTTTACCTGGCCGCGCTCGCAGCCGGGCTCCAGGTGCGTATCGCATACGAGGACTCGGACTGGGACGGGCCGGCCGTACTTGTGGTGCCCGCCCTTTACGTAGCCTCCGACCGCTTGCTGGAACGCATTGTCGCCCAGGCCGAAAACGGTCAGCACGTGCTGGCCACCTTTCGGACCGGCTACGCGGACGAGTGGGCGCGGATCCCGCCAGTGCGCGCCCCAAGGGCCCTGCGAGGCCCGGCCGGGATTTCCTACCAGGAATTCACGACAATTGCCGAGCCGGTCCCCCTCAAACTGGCTGGTCCCGCGCTGAGCGTCGGCGGCCCGCCGCTCGGCCTGGGGGCGCGGGCCGAGTCCTGGTCGGACTGCTTGCAACTCGAAGGTGCCACGGCCCTTTGGAACTACGAGCACCCATTCTTGCACGCCTATCCTGCCCTCTGCACCAAGGAGGTGGGCGCCGGACGGATCAGCTGGCTCGGGACGCTGGCCGACCGTGCCAGCTGCGCCGCCCTGCTCGCCTGGACGGTGGCCGAGCGGGGCCGAGATGTTCCCAGTTCTCTATGGGGGGAGCTGCCCGAAGGGGTGCGGGTAACGAGCGCGAGGCACAGAGACGGTGGCACGCTCTGGTTCGTGGCCAACCACAGCTTCGAGCCGGCTGAAGTGCAGGCGCCAGGCGCAACACGCGACATTACGCGGGACGAAGACGCCGGCTTGTCCCTGGAGCTAGGAGCCTGGGACAGCAGGATCCTGCTGCAGGCACCTTGAGCACAGGCTCACCTGGGACCTCGTCGCCGGACTGACTTCGAAAACCAATAAGGCAGTCAATGCCCGCCGCCAGGTCCGAGACACCGGCCGTTCCCCGGTGTACGAGAGCGTTATGACAACTGCCAGTCCCGGGTCACTCGTCGTGCGCTTCGGCCACTGCGGCCTCGAATTGGTCGAGTGCCCGCTCCACCGGCCCACGGTTGGCGGCCGGTACCCAGCGCACAGCCCGCTTTACACCGGCCTTCTCGAGTTGTTCGAGAGCGCGGGCATCAGTGGGCGCGTTGGCGACGTGTACCTCAATGGGCCGGTCGGCACGAGCCCGGAGCTCCTTGACCCGGTCGAACAGGTCAGGTGGCCCGTAGTTGGGGAACCACCCGTCCCCGAAAGCCAGGACGCGGTCGAGCACATGGGGCCCGTACCCGCCCACCAGGACCGGCGGGTGAGGCCGCTGAGCCGGTTTGGGCCATGACCATATGGGCCCGAACGAGACGTACTTGCCGTGGAAGCTGGCTTCGTCCTGGGCCCAGATAGCCTTCATGGCCTGGACCCGCTCGGCCAAGACGGCCCAACGGACCGTGGGGTCGGTGCCGTGGTCGGACATCTCTTGCCGGTTCCAGCCCGCCCCTACGCCGAAGTCGACCCGGCCACCCGACAGGTGGTCGATGCTGGCTACCTCCTTGGCTGTAATTATCGGGTCCCGCTCGATGACCAGGCAGATGCTGCTACCCACCCGCAACCGGCTGGTCGCAGCAGCCGCCGCCGTCATGGCTACAAACAGGTCGTAGGTATGCCAGTATTTCCGAGGTAAGTCCTCCCCGTTCTCGGAGACGGGGTGGTCGCTGGCCGGGATATGGGTATGCTCTGCGAACAACAGCGCCTGAAATCCTCTTTCTTCCACGAGGGCGGCCATTGCCCCCGGGGTCAGTGAGTCATGAGTAGGAAAAGTTGCGATCCCAAGGTCCATCGACCCGTTCTACCCGACACGGCGCGGGCACGACAACTGCTGGTTGTTGGCGGACGGCAGGCAACTTGACGTCCGACTGCCGCGTAGGACGACCGCAATTGCGAAGGCCCCGGCAATAATCGTGGTTATGCGAGCACCTCCGCCGCCAAATGCCTGCCACGACGCTCGAGCCGGTTAATGCGGCCCGAGGCGGGCTCGACGGATGACCACTCAAGAAAGGTAGGCATCTCAAGTGAGCGTTGTTGTTGTCGTCACGGCGTTCCCCGCCCCCGAGCACCGCGCCGAAGTGGTGGCGGCCTTCGAGACGGCGATCACCCGGGTCCACGACGAACCGGGCGTTGAACTTTACGCGCTGCACGAGGGGCGCGACCGCCTGGTCATGATCGAGAAATACGAGTCGGCTCAGGCTCGTTCCGAGCACCTCCAGGGCGCGGCCCTCGCCGAGTTGAGGTCCGCCTTGGAAGGCAGGCTCAGTAGCGGCCTCGACGTGCAGGTCCTCGTACCACATCCAGCCGGGAACATGCAGAAGGGCGTCCTGTGACCGCGCGCCGGTGAGCCGTCCGCGGAGGTCGAACCGCGAGCAGATCCGGTTCACGCCTTGTCGCCACCGCGACGCGGTGCGGTCGGGGTAGGCTCGGGCCAGGAGGTTGAGGTGGGGAGTACTGTAACCTTCCGGGCGGCCGTGGTCGGCGCCGTCCTGACCGGCGGCTTTTCGCTAATGACCGGTAGCAACGCCGCAACGGCCGAACCGAGACCTGCCTCAATCGGGTGCTACGTGCCTGCCGGAGCAGCTGTGCTCGGTCATTATGGTTCGATCGGCAACCAGCAAAATGGCGAAACGATTTGTTTGCTACTGGGTGGGAAGTTGCTCGTATCGCTTAGTGCTCCGCCGGCTACGGGACCAGAATGGCAAAGCATCGTGGTGTCGCCGGCGGGGGTCTTAACTCCCGCTCCGATGCCGGTCCCGTTGCGCCGCGGGACGACATCCGCCGGCTTCCTGGCCAGGCGACCGGGCGTGGTCAAGCTGAGCTCAACCAGGCGGGCGTGCCCATCGGCCGGAGCGGGATCTGCGAGCTGTGACGCGCTTGTCTCGTGGAAGGTGACGGTCGTTGTACACGGGCCGGAAAGGGCTGTGCCGCAACCGTTGAGGGTCGTGCCGCAGCCCGTCGTCAGCTCCAGTTGACGGCGCCACCACCTCGTCAGCACGGTCGCCCCATGGTCAACCCCCGGCGAAGGCCTGCGTCTCGCAGAGCCCAGCGCCGAGGTTCCCGAGGGCCGTCAAGGTGGCTCCGACTCGCCACATCTCCACCCAACACGGATCGCGCAGCGAGTACCACTCTCCGCTTTAGTCACGACGGGAGGCGAAGACCAGGCATGCCCCCTGCTTCTCCCCGTTCTTCCCGCCTCTCTCCTTCCCCCGCGTCCTCCCCGCCTCTCCGCTCTCCCCCGTTCCGCCTCGTCCGCTGCATTCTCGCCACCTTTCCTGCCGGGCCCGTGCTCTTTTCCTCCCCCCCTTCCAGGAACGTGCAGATCAGAGCAGGTAAAGCCGGAAAGCCGAACGGTTGGCGCCTCTGCGTGGTACCCACGTGGAGAAGCGGGTTTCGCTGGAGCGCGTGTGTGCATCTCCGTCCTTAATGAACCAGTGGCTCCGGCACCGGCACGACATTTTTAGGTCGCAGGCCTGATACCTCGGGCTCTAGGCCGCGAGGGGGCGGAACGACTTGCGCGTCTCCCCGACCTCTGGTATCAGTGAAGCACCGTCAAATCCTTTTGATGGTAGATGGGACATGAGAACGCGTGAGGACAACGATCACCGACGTTGCACGCCACGCCGGCGTTTCGCCGAGCACGGTCTCGCACGTCCTGAGCGGCAACCGCACAATTTCTCCCGAGACCCGTGCTCGCGTCCAACGCAGTATCCGGGCCCTGAACTACCGTGCCCACGCTGGTGCTCGCTCGTTGCGGGCGGGCCAGACTGACGTCGTCGGCCTCGTAGTGCCGCTTCAGACTTGTTATTACCAGCGTGTGCTAATGCCGTATGTCTACGGCGTCACCGAGGCAGCTCGAGCTCATGGCTGGAACGTCATGCTCCTTACCGCCACGGACGGAAAAGCGGAGATCGAAAGGGCCGTTTACTCCAACATGGTCGACGGGCTGGTCCTCATGGAAGTGCAACTTCATGACGAGCGAGTCCCGCTGGTAGCTGGCCTCGGGCGACCAGCAGTACTCCTCGGCATGCCCGCGGACCCCGCTGGGCTGGCCTACGTCGACTTCGACTTCGAAGCGGCTGCCAACCTTTGCGTAGAACACCTCGTTGGGCTCGGCCACCGAGCGATCGGCTTCGTCGGAGGACCGCAGAGCCTCTATGACAGCGAGATCAGCTTCGCGCTACGGACCCAGACGAGCGTTGCGGCCCGGCTTTCTGAGCACGGGCTCGAGTTCCATGGCGTCGCCGCCGAGCCCAACCCAGCAGGAGTGCAGCTTGCGTTGAGGTCTCTCTTGGACCAGACGCCGGAGTTGACGGGCCTTATCGTAAAGAACGAATGGTCCGTCGATCTGATCGTAGACGCGCTCAACCAGCTCGGAAGGAAGGTCCCCCGGGATACCTCCGTTGTGGTAATCGCCGGCCAGGAGGTCGCCTCGCAGGTCAGCCCGGCTCTCACCTATGTACGGATCCCAGCCGAGGAGCTCGGGCGGGCAGCCGTCGAGCTCCTGTCCACCTCTTCGGGTGACGCTCCGAGGGAGGGTGTGCTCGTACCGCCCGAGCTCGTTCGCCGCGGGAGCGATGCCCCGCTAGTACCGGCGCAATCGCGGTCGTAGGAGGCGTGTCCCTCACATGTGCGAAAGGCGCACTCGGCAATCAAAACGTTTTGCCAAACCAAATCGGCCGAGAGGGCGTCCTCACCGGAGCCGGCCCCTGCCCAAGGCAGTGCGCTCGTCGTAGGGGGCGGGCTCAAGTAGGCGCGTTCTCGCCATCAACAACAACCCACCAAGACACTCACACCAAGGAGAGCCCCGATCACAATGACAACAGGCACAGTCGTCGACCCACCATCAAAGCCCGACACCGCCACACCAACTACCAGCCCCGATAGCAGCTTCCCGCGGAGAGATTTCCTACGCGTCGCAGGTGTAGGCCTCGGCGCCGCCCTCGCCGCATCACAGTTTGGCCGAAGGCTGGGAGCTTCTGACCGTACAGCCTCCGCGCAATCCTCAAGCCCAATTATCCTGAAGCTAGCCCAGCACCAGAGCATTAGGCAGAAGATCGACCTGGCTGTCCTACCACTGTTCCAGAGCCAAATGGCAGCACAAGGCTACAACGTTCGCGTCGAGCTTGTAGAGACCACACTTCCGGACAACAACTACCAGACCTTGGTCACTGAACGTTATAGTGCCGGTACCGCCCCTGATGTCGATGATTACGGCTCGTCGTGGGTCCCGGGGTTCGCCGAGGCCGGTTACCTTTTGGACCTCTCCCCATACTTGACTGCGTGGTCCCAGTGGCCTCAGTTCTACTCCTCGGTCGTCGGCGCGCTAAAACAACCAAATGGGGCGATGTACGGCCTGATCCACGAATGGGCTACACAGCAGTTGTTCTACCGCTACGACGTCCTGCAGAAGCTTGGGATCAACACTGCCCAGCCTGGGTCGTGGCCGGAGCTAATCACACGGCTACAACAAATCAAGGCGAAGACCGGCCAGCCCCCGCTCATCGTCCCCATCGGCACCCAGTGGGCATCACCGGAGCAGGGGATGTACAACGTCCTTCTTGGGACCGGGAGCCCACTTTACGATCAGCAATCAAAAAAGTGGGTCGTAAAAAGTGCCGGGATCAATTATGTCTTTGACCTCATCTATACGCTCAACAATGACGGCCTGATCCCCACACAGGATCTCCTCAACCCGACACCTTGGGAGCCTACGAAGTACAAAGCCTTCGTGGAGGGGACCATGCCAGTATCGTTCCAGGGGACTTGGGGTTGGGACTACGACTGGGGGCCCAACGGCTCAGCTCCCATAGCCGGGCTCGACGCTAAAGTGAAGACCTGGGATTTTCCGGCAATCCAGAGCAACTCGGCGCCCTACGTCGACGCGACAGCCGGCTGGGCATACACGGTGTCGGCTAATACCAAGCACCCGGCTGAAGCCGTCAAGCTGGTCGAGTTCCTCACGACGGGTAAAGCGCTGGCGGAGCTCCTCGTCGCGGTAGGAGACGCTTCGCCCCGCTCAGGCATTGCAGACCTGGCGCCGTACAGCCAGAACCCCAAGCTACTTCAAGCTGAGCAGGAGTTCCGGATCGCCAAAACATTCCCACCGTACCCGGACCAGGACCAAGCCGACGAAGCTTGGGAAAAAGCTGAGGATGGCATCCTGGACGGTGGGATGACGGGGTCACAAGCGGCGGGTATGTTCGCCCAGCTCGCCACGCAGCTAATCGGGCCGTCCAACGTCCAAAACTGATCTCTGGCCCTGGGATAACTGGCGCCAAGTGGCACCGAGAGGTCCAGTCGGTAATCACAATCCCCCTCTTCGCTATTCTCCCTTGTCCGCGGCCCTCCTCGCGGACAAGGGAGATTTGAAGGAGCGTCCGTGACTACCAACGTCGACCGCGCGGGCCTCCGAGCTCCACGACGGAGAGCTCCGCCTGTGTTGAGCCCTGCCTCTGGTAAAAGCCGGCGCCGAGTCATCTGGGCGAGAAACCTTTCACGGCACGACCGGCTGGCAATCGGTCTGATGTCCTTGCCGGCGCTCGCCCTGATCGCAGTTTTCGTGGCTGGTCCGGCTCTCTACAGCATCTGGCTCAGCTTCACCGACACATCCTTAGTGGGCGTCGATGCCCGCCATCCAAGCTTTGTCGGCCTCGCGAACTACAAGTTCCTGTTCTCGACGAGTGGCTTTTTCCAATCACTTGGGATCTCCGCGGAGTTCGTCTTCTTCTCTGCCATCCTGGGCCAGTTCCTGCTGGGTATGATCGCCGCCTTTGTTCTCGCTCGAAGCCAAATTAGGTTTAAAAGCCTTTTTGGTGCCGCCATTCTTCTCCCGATGGTGGTCCCCGAGGTCGTGGCCTCACTGGCTTGGGGAAGCATGCTGGCTCCTGGCAACCTGGGCACGGCTAATCGATTGATCGGGCTCTTTGGTGCGGGGCCAGTCGACTGGCTCCAGAAGGCACCAATGCTTTCAATTGTCGTCGTCAACATATGGAGAGGTATTGCCTTCGCGATGATCATGTTCCAGGCTGCCCTTAGAGCGATCTCTCAGGACGTGGAGGAGGCAGCGCGCGTAGACGGGGCCAGCGGTGCCCACCTCATTCGGTATATCACGCTGCCCTTAATGAAAGGGCCGATATTTCTCTTCATGTTGTTGACGAGCATAACCACGTTAAGTATTTTCGGCCTGGTCTACTTTCTCACACAAGGCGGCCCGGGTGACAGCACCAACATAATTGCTATCTATATCTACAATAACGCCTTCCAGTTTTTCGAAATTGGCCTCGGGTCAGCCGCCTCCGTGATCCTCCTGGTGCTGGTGGCTGTGCTTGGGGTGGTCTATATTCGTCTGAGCCACGTGGAGATCTAATTGGTTGCCCAGCTCTCTCGAGCGACGTCTCCCACGCGCCTGGCGCCCCTGGGCGACCTGACCCGGGGGGCCCCCCAGGGCCACCGCCGCTTGGCCCTGCTGGCGGCGTACCTC
>JASHVH010000449.1 GCA_030039575.1 Acidimicrobiales bacterium
TCGTTTACCTGCTGGTGGCCGAGCCGACAGGCAAGCTCGAGCGTGCTAAGTGGTGGCCGTAACCACGAGTCAGGGCGCTTCTGTCAGGCGGCCTTGCCTTCGGCCCCAGTGCTACGGGACCACGCTTCTCGGGCTCAAAAATGTCGTTGCGATTACTTCTGCCGCCCCAGTTCACTTTTTGAGCCCCAGTACAGAGGAGGATCTCACGTTCGGCGCCGATTGTCGCGCGCTTTGTGGTCGGTGGCGCCCGTCCGTCCGGGGCCGGAGCCATCTGGACCTGCCTAGTGCCCGATCTTCTATGGTGCAGGTCAGATGCCAGATCAGATGCCAGATCAGATGCCAGATCAGATGTCGGAACGGATCGGCCTCTTCGGAGGCACCTTCGACCCCATACACGTCGGCCACCTGGTGGCCGCCGTCAACGCTCACCACGACCTCGGGCTTGACCGGGTGGTGCTCATGGTGGCGAACGTGCCGTGGCAGAAGGCGGGGGCTCGCGAGGTGACGCCGGCCGAGGACCGGTTCGCCATGGTCAAGGCGGCTGTTGGTGAAGTCCCTGGCCTCGAAGCCAGCCGGATGGAGATCGACCGGGGTGGTCCTTCCTACACGGCAGACACTATTGCGGAGCTATCGGCGCTCCACCCCGGGGCCGAACTGTTCGTCATCGTAGGGTGGGACGTCAGCGCCGAACTGGCCACCTGGGAACGGCTGGACGAGATCCGGGACCTCGCCACCCTGGTCGTGGTCAACCGGCCGGGCACTCCCCCGCCCATGGGGCTCCTGCAGGACGGTTGGCGGCTGAAGGAAGTGACGGTGCCGAACCTCGAGATCTCGAGTACAGACTTACGCGCCCGGGCCGCCAGCGGGCGGCCGCTGGACTATCTAGTCCCGGCGGCGGCCGTCCGCGTCATCAGGGAACGGGGGCTGTACTCTTTAAGTGGATGACCAGTGCCCTCGGGGCCAACCCGGAGCCAGCCTTTAGTGCGAAGGCGGAAGCGCCAGACCTGCGTACCAGGAGCCAGAGGCGGTCAGACCGGCGCAAGCGCAGGACCGAGAAGATCGTGGCTGTTCTTGTCCTGCTTATCGCGTTCATCGTGACAGTGGTCCTGCTCGGGTTGCAGTGGCTCGGCAACCAGGGCCAGGCGAGCATCGCCCCTATTCAGACGAGCCATACGTTCCTTAGTGAGGTGCAACCTTCTTGACCTTCGCCCCCAATGCTCCTGGAGCTTGGGAGGGCAATGGTGCCATCGATGGCAGCTCGAACGCTGAGCAGACGCGGGACCGGGTCTCATTAGCAGCCAGAGCCGCCTCTTCGAAGCTCGGTCGCGACACGCTCGTACTCGGCGTCGAGAACCTTCTGGGGCTGACCGACGCGTTCGTGATCACCAGTGGCGCCAACCCTCGCCAAGTGCACACCATAAGTGATGAAGTCGAGCGCCAGCTGAAACTGGCCGGCGCCGGAGGCCCGCGCTCTGTGGAGGGCCTCGACGACGCCCGCTGGGTCCTTATGGACTACGGCGATTTCATCGTTCACGTGTTCCTGGAGGAGGCGCGTCTTTTCTACGACCTCGAGCACCTTTGGGGTGATGCCCCTTGTTGGTCGTGGGACGATCAGGCCGAAGAACTCGTCACCACATAGGGGGAACCGTCCCACCCCGGCCCGCATCCTGAGGTCGGGCGCCGAGAGCTAAGCCGTTCTCGGCACCCGCCTTCGGAGCGGGCGCGATAGTGACCTCGGTGCTGGCGTGGGCGACCTCGTCCAGGGCGAAAACGAAGCATGCACGACCAGCACCGGTCGGCGGGCTCACCTTTGGGTCAGTACAACTGGCCTAGATGCCGTTTCGACCCGGAGCGAGTTTGGATGAGGGACGTACCATCCGGGCCATGAGTGCCGACGTGACAGTAAAGACAGTCGAACCGGTGCCCACGGCGGTGGTGGCAGCGACGACGACCTGGGCGGAGTTCCCGAAGCTCTGGGGGCCGATGCTCGACCAGGTGTGGGCCTTTCTCCGCGGTGGCGGGCCGGACGGGCTCTGGAAAGACGGGCACAACATCATGCTTTACAAGGACGACGTCCCTAACGTAGAAGTGGGCGTCGAGGTGGACCGACTTTTCGACCCTGTCGGCCAGGTCGTCGCGTCTAGTTTGCCTGGCGGGCTGGTCGCCGCCGCCACCCACGGCGGACCAGTGACCGAGATCGGCGCCACCCATGAAGCGGTGGTTGAGTGGAGCAAAGCGATGGGGTACCGCCTCGCTGGCCCTCGTTGGGAGATCTACCACGATCCCGACCCGTCGACCGGTGACTTCGACGTGGAGGTGTGCTGGCTACTCCTGCCGCTCCTGCCGCCTGAGTGACCGTGAGGTCACCCCGGTCATACCGCACCTCATACCGAAAAACCCACCCCGTCTCATACCTCAGGTCAACCCGTAGGCCGATGCCACGGAGCCCTTTCCAGATTTACCGTCAGAAGTGGCCCGTCCAAAGGTGGCGGGGTCGACGAAGGAGCGGTGTTATGGGCGACGTTTGGTTGGGGCTACTTGTTTTAGCTGGTGTGACCTTCACGATCTTTACCCAGGCAAAGGGTTTGACCCTGAGCTGGAGGCGGGTAGTGCTGCTACCGGCAATCGTCAGTGTGATCGGGCTGGTAGGGCTGATCGGCACCGCAGGCGTCGGGCCCGCAGACGTACTTTGCATGATGGCTAGCGCCGTTATCGCGGCGGCGATCGGGATCGGCCAGGGCGTGTCAATGCACCTCGAGGCCCGCAACGGGATCCTCTGGGGGCGGATGCCGGTACGTGGGCTTTGGTTGTGGGTGGCACTCATCGTGTGCCGTGTGGCAATGGTGGCCGTCGCCTATGCCATTGGCGCCAAGGCTGCGTACTCGTTCGATGCCATCATCTTGACGCTCGGCATCAACCGGCTGGCCCAAGCAGCTGTCGTCGGTACCCGTGGCCTCAAGGCGGGCATGAACTTCGCCTCGTAGGCAGCCTGGAGCAGGTTGACGAGCACCTCCAAAAGTGATATCACTTTTGGAGGTGCCGAAGGCCGGTACCAAAGTGCTCGAAGGCGAATGCAAACAGCGAGTGAGACCGCCCCATGAACCGTCGGACATCGTCAAACGAAGTGGGCACGACCGCCGAGCTCTCGCGAGAGCTCTTCGCAGCGCCTTTGCCCTGGCGCTCCTGACGGCGGGTTGGTCCTCGGTGAGCCCGCCGGCGGGTGCCGGGGCGATGACGGGGCAGGCGGCCGGCCAGGGGGCGGGCCCCGTCTGGGTGTGCCGGCCAGGCCAGGCCGCTGATCCCTGCGCCTCGAGCCTCGCCGCCACAGCCGTCACTGCGGCCGGCGCCGTGAAGACGGCAACTTGGCCGGGCTCGGCAATGGCGTCGAAGTTCGACTGCTTCTACGTCCTCCCGACCAACAGCCTGGCCAAGACCCCTAATACCAGCTTGGCGGTGACGAAGTTGGAAACGTTCATAGTGGCGGAACAAGCCGCCCCGCTGTCCCAGGTATGTGACGTGTGGGCGCCGGCCTACCGGTCCCAGACCTTGCGGAGCGTGGAGGAAGGGCTCGCCGGCAACGAGAAGGTCATGGCCTCGACCTTCGCCGTCGCCTATAACAGCGTGCTCCCGGCGTGGGACTGGTTCCTCTCCCATGCCCAGGGCAAGCCGGTCGTCCTGGTCGGGGACTCGCAGGGCTCCGCCGTGCTCATCCACCTCATCTCCGCCGAGTTAGACCACGAACCGTCGGTCCTTCGCCAACTACTCGTCGCCGTCCTGGTCGGTGGGAACCTCCAGGTCCCCCTGGGCAAGACCGTTGGCGCCACCTTCACCGAGGTCCCCTTGTGCACCTCAGGGAGCCAGACGGGGTGCGCCATCGCCTTTTCCTCCTACCCCTCGGAGCCGCCGGCGGGCTCGATCTTCGGCAGACCTGGCCAAGGCACGAGCCTCCAGTCGGGCCAGACGGCCAAGGCTGGTCAGCAGGTCGCCTGCACCAACCCGGCCGCCCTCGGCGGCGGCACGGCCGACCTCGACCCCTATGTGCTTACGGCCAGCCAGCTCGGCCTCACTGAGCATGTCACCACCCCCTGGGTCACCTACCCCGGCCTCTATTCGGCCACGTGCAAACAGGGTGGGGGGGCCACCTGGCTCCAGGTCACGAGCCTCGCGGCGACGAGCCACGCCCGGCCGGTCGTGAACGACAACGTGGTGGGGAATTATGGCGGCGGGTCCGGCCCGGCATGGGGCTACCACAGCTACGAGTACGGCCTTACCCTCGGCAACCTGCTCCAAGACATTGCCGGTGAGGAGGCGGCGTGGGAGTCGCGCCACTGATCCGTTTCTGGGACGTGGAACCCCGAGCCGCCCCAACTGTGCCGGGGTGGTTGATGTGACAGGCGGAACGGCTCAGCGCACGTTCGGAGTTGTGATGTTGTCGATTATGTCTTGCAGGGTCTGGCGCAGCTGTTCGAAGCGCTTAGCTCCAACTAGCTCCGCGATGGCTGACTCCGCCGACGTGGCCGCGTCGTAAATAACCTTTTCCAGCTGGTGGCCCTTGGGAGTGAGACGGATGATTCGTCCGCGTCCGTCGGCGGGGTCGGGCACCCGGGTGAGATAGCCGCGTGCTTCCATGTCCCCGATCAGCGTGTTGACCGACTGCTTGGTAATCTGCATCCGCTCGGCCAGCTCCGTGGGGCGCAGCCCATCGGCAGTCGGGTACCGGAACATGCCGACATGGAAGCGGCCGAGGTCTTCGAAACCGGCGTCCACTACCCGGGTGTAGACCTGCTCGAGGACCCAGTGGTGAGTGACGCGCAGCATGGACCCGATGCGCGGCTCTCTTGTTTCGAGCCGACTTGACACGATAGTAAGGCTATCATACGATCCCGGGTCGTAAGACAGTCTTACTAGAGATAAAGAAGCCTGGGAGGCTCGAAAATGAAGCAATTTGAGATGGACCGACTCATCGAAACGCACCTGGCCGCCGAGTTCGCCGGGGACACCGGAGGAGCGGTCGCTGTCTACACCGACGATGTCGAACACGACGTGGTCGGGTCCCCCACCGGCCCGGTGCACGGCAAGGCGGCTGCCCAGGGCTTCTACGAGTACCTGACCGCCAACTTCCGAACCGAGGATACGACCCCAACCCACAGCTACTACGGCGACGACTTCTGTGTCATCGAGCACCAAGCGACCGGGACCGTCCCCGGTGATTTCCTCGGCGTACCTGGAAACGGTCGGCGAATCACGTTCCGGATGGTCCATATCTGGGAGTTCCGTGACGGACTGATCAGCCGCGAGAACGTCTGGCTCGATGGCAACAGTATCGTCGCCCAGCTAACAGCACCCGCGCTCGCCGCAACCTTATAGGACCTGCCTCGACCGAAGCACAAAAGAAAATCGCCACGCCTGGCCGCACTTCGTGTCGCCGGGCATGCCATCCTGCTGACGGAAGGGTCAAACACCGGATAGCTGGCCGATCGATGGATGAATTTGCGGGCCTCGGAGCGTCCACTTCTTTGAACTGCTGAACACCGCTCGAAAAAGGAAGGGCGGAGAGCCCGAGCGCAAAGCCAGGAGGAGGGCCAACCATGACAGAGAAAAGCACGGTCGAAGCGTCACGCAGGATCGACGCACCGGTCGGCCTGATCTTCGAGATCCTGGCGAACCCCGAACGCCACATGGATTTCGACGGGTCCGACATGCTCCGAGGGACCGTCTTTAGCCGTCCTATCGCCTCCGTGGGCGACACCTTCAGCATGAAGATGAACCGGCTTGGCCGCGACTACCTCATGATCAACCATGTAGTGGAGTTCGAGCCAGACCGTCGTATCTTTTGGGAACCAGCTCCGGGAGACCTCGGTACGGCGGGCGGTGAGCCTTCCAGAGTCGGGATCCCTGCGGGTTATCGCTGGGGCTACATCCTCACTCCGGACGGTGAGGACGCCACCGTCGTCACCGAGGTTTTTGACTGCGGCCCCTCGTCGGAGCTCCTACGCGAGGAGGGTGGGTGGATCAACGGGACTAGTTCGGTGCTTGAATCCATGACAGCCAGCCTGGAGAGGCTCGAAAGGATCTGCACCGAGTAGGACCAGTTCCGCGGCTAGTAACAAAGGGCGTGAACATGGCCAGGGTGTTGGTGCTGGGCGGGACGAAGTTCCTCGGGAGGGCGGTCACCGAGGCCGCGTTAGCGGCCGGGCACGAGGTGACGCTGCTCAACCGGGGGACCACAAACCCCGAGTTGTTCCCGGAAGCAGAGCATCTCCGCGGCGACCGCACGTCGGACCTCTCGGCCCTCGAGGGGCGGGAGTGGGAAGCCGTGATCGACGTCGCCGCCTACCTGCCCGAGGTCGCGCAGTTTTCGGCTGTGGCGCTTTGCGACCGGGTAGGCCAGTACGTGTTCGTTTCGACCGTCTCGGTCTACGCCGAGCACGACAGGCCGGAGGACCAGCTCGAAGAAGCGGCGGTCCTCCGTTTAGAGGACGCCAAGGACGAGGGTGAGCTGTACGGCGCCCGCAAGGCGGTCTGCGAGACGGTCGTGCAGGAGCTCTATGGCGACCGGGCGACCATCGGCCGCCCCGGGCTAATCGCCGGCCCCCATGACCCGACGGACCGGTTCGACTACTGGCCACGCCGGCTCGCCGTCGGAGGCAGGGTCCTCGGCCCCGGGTCACCCAGGGACCCGGTGCAGTTCATCGATGTCCGCGACCTCGGGGCCTGGCTCGTCGGCGCGGCGGTCGACCGCGTCGCCGGCGTGTTCAACCTGGTCGGCGCGCCAATGCATTTTGCCGATCTCATCGAAGCCTGCCGCGTCCCCGGTGTCGACGCCGAGATGGTCTGGGTCAGGTCCGACCTCCTTATCGGAGCGGGCGTTGAGGAGTGGATGGGCATCCCGCTCTGGATCGCCAGCGAAGGGTGGCGGGCAGCTAACCGCGTGGACGGCAGCCGTGCGATTGCTACGGGGCTACAGGTCCGGACGGTGGCCGAAACAGTGGAGGCGGCACGAGCCAACCCGCCGCACGAAAGCTCTCAGGCGATCTCCTTGGAGCGCGAGCAGCAGCTGCTGCAACAGTTTGCGCCCAAGCCGTCCCGCGGCGTTTAAGCGTGAGCAGCGCCATGGCCGACGCCCTGACCTACAGTGACGACAAGGCACGCAGGAGGTCGCTAATGCCCCTCACTCTGAAACAGGTAAGAGATAACTGTCAAAAAGCGCGGGCCAGCATGCAGCGTGCTCGCGACGAGCACTGGGCCTTTGGGGCTTTCAACTTAGACGACGAGCAGACCCTAAAAGCCGTCGCCCGGGCCGCCCAGAAGAAGCAAGCCCCGGTGCTCGTGGAAGTCAGCCAGGGCGAAGTCGATGACCTTGGCCTCGACAACGTCCGAGACATGGTCGACAACTTCAAGATTGATTACGCCCTGGAGATCTACGTCAACCTGGACCACAGCCCGAGTGTCGAAAACGCCATCAAGGGCATTGACGCAGGTTTTGAATTTATTCATATTGACGTCTCCCAAGCCAACCACGATGCTTCTGACGAAGAAATTGTGGCGGCCACCAAACAAGTTGTCGAGTACGCCAAGTTTACTGGGGCATTAGTCGAAGCGGAGCCACACTACTTTGCCGGAAGCTCCACCCTTCATACAGAACAGATCGACTACGAAGAGATAAAAAAGACTTTTAGCACGCCGGCAGGTGCCAAATCATTCGTCGACGCCACCGGCATCGATACCTTTGCAGCTGCGGTCGGTAACCTGCACGGTAAGTACCCGGTCCCTAAAGTGCTTGACCTCGAGCTCTTACAGCAGATCCGCAACGCTATTGATTGCAACATCTCTCTTCATGGCGGCAGTGATACCCCTGGCCACTACTTCGTCAGCGCGGTCGAAATCGGGGTAACGAAGATCAATATTAACTCTGATATGCGCTACGCCTACCGCACTACTCTCGAAAAGGTACTCAAAGAAAACCCCGATGAGTACTCCGTCGCCAAGCTAATTAGCGGGGAGGTGGTCGATGCCGTCCAAGCGGTGGTGGAGAGCAAACTGGACACCTTTAACTCAAGTGGCAAGGTCGTGTGACGGGGGCGAGCCCGGCTACTAACTCTCCCTCGGCGACGAGGATCGTGGACCATTCGACAGGACGGGGACCATCGGGGATGCTCAGCAGTCGGCCCTCGAGCGGCCCGGCCATGAGCATGAAGCACGGCGATGTAGTGGTTTACCGCCCCGTCAGCCGGTGCACAGGATGGACTGCGCCCCGTACGCAAACAGGGCCGATAACTCGGCCCTGTACTGGTGCGCGGTCTACGCTTTGGTGTAGCACCCGGTTACATACCTCTCGTAGCCACCGGCTACGAAGAGGCGAGCTAGGCGCTCTGTATCTTGATCTCGATGTCGACGCCGGCGGGCAACTCGATGCGCTGCAGTGAGTCGACCGTCTTCGACGTGTGCTCGACTATGTCGAGCAGCCGCTTGTGCACCCGCATCTCGAAATGCTCGCGACTGTCCTTGTACTTATGGGGACTGCGGATCACCGTGTAGCGGTTGATCTCAGTCGGTAGAGGAACGGGGCCGCGCACCTTCGCCTGGGTGCGCAGCACCGTCTCTACTATCTTTTTCGTCGACTGGTCTATGACCTCGTGGTCGTAAGCCTTCAGCCGGATCCGTATACGCTGCCTGGCACCGTCAGCCACGAGATCTCTCCGTCCTTACTTGATTATCTTGGTTACACGGCCGGCACCGACGGTGCGGCCGCCTTCGCGGATGGCGAAACGCAAGCCCTCGTCCATGGCGATGGGCTTTTGCAGCTCCACCGTCATAACGATGTTGTCGCCGGGCATGACCATTTCTGTGCCCTCCGGCAACGTGATCGTGCCCGTCACGTCCGTCGTCCGGAAATAGAACTGAGGCCGGTAATTAGTGAAGAACGGCTTATGCCGGCCACCTTCGTCCTTGGTTAGTACGTAGACATTGGCCTCGAAGTTCGAGTGCGGGGTGATTGAGCCCGGCTTGCAGAGCACCTGGCCCCGCTCGACCTCTTCCTTCTTGGTACCCCGCAGGAGGACACCGATATTGTCGCCGGCCTGGCCCTGGTCGAGGAGCTTGTGGAACATCTCGACGCCAGTGCACACCGTCCTCGCCGTCGGGCGCAGCCCCACGATCTCGACGGGGTCGTTGACCTTGATGATGCCTTGCTCCACCTTGCCGGTGGCTACCGTGCCCCGGCCGGAAATAGTAAAGACATCCTCGACCGGCATCAAGAAGGGCTTGTCGATCTCGCGCACCGGCTCGGGCACGAACGAGTCGACCGCGTCCATAAGCGTCATGATCCCCTGGACCGCGTCCGCGTCACCTTCGAGAGCCTTGAGGGCGGACACCCGGATAACCGGGGTGTCGTCACCCGGGAACTCATAGAAGTTGAGCAGCTCGCGCACCTCGAGCTCGACCAGGTCGAGCAGCTCCTCGTCGTCCATGGCGTCAGCCTTGTTAAGGGCGACGACGATCGACGGGACGCCCACCTGGCGGGCCAGCAGGACGTGCTCACGGGTCTGGGCCATCGGCCCGTCAGGCGCGGAGACGACAAGGATGGCCCCGTCGACCTGGGCGGCGCCGGTGATCATGTTTTTGATGTAGTCGGCATGGCCAGGCATGTCCACGTGGGCATAGTGGCGCTTGTCGGTCTGGTACTCGACGTGGGCGATGTTGATCGTGATCCCGCGCTGTTTTTCCTCCGGGGCCTTGTCGATCTGTTCGAAGGCCACAAAGGAGTTATGTGTCGGGTCTTTGCTGGCGAGAACCTTGGTAATCGCCGCGGTCAAGGTGGTCTTGCCGTGGTCGATGTGCCCCATCGTGCCTACGTTGAGGTGGGGCTTGTTCCTCTCGAACTTTTGCTTGGCCATTAGAATTGCTCCCTTGCAAATCCGGCTACCGGCCGGAGGCGGTTTAGTACCCTAGCAGAGGCGGTGGCGGATCTATTCACCGCGCACCCTCGCCACTATTTCCTTGGCGACCTGGTCGGGCACCTCTTGATAACTACTGAACTGCATCGTGTAAGTGGCCCTGCCCTGGGTGCGGCTACGGAGGTCGGTCGCATACCCGAACATCTCCGCCAGCGGCACCTCGGCCCTGACCACCTGGTTGTTCGCCCTCTGGTCCATGCCCTCCACGTGACCTCGGCGTGAAGCGAGATCGCCTATCACGTCTCCAAGGTAGTCCTCGGGCGTCACGACCTCGACGGCCATTATCGGCTCGAGCAGCACCGGGCCGGCGCGCCGGCAGGCTTCCTTGAAGCACATCGACGCGGCGATCTTGAACGCCATTTCCGAGGAGTCGACCTCGTGGTACGAACCGTAGACGAGCGTGGCCCGCAGGTCCACGACCGGGAACCCGGCGAGCACCCCTGACTGCATGGCGTCCTGGATACCTGCGTCTACCGCCGGGATGTACTCCTTGGGTATGACGCCACCGGTGATCTTGTCCACGAACTCGTAGCCACCGCCGGGGCCCGTCGGCTCCAGGTTGAGCACGACGTGGCCGTACTGGCCGCGGCCACCGGTCTGGCGGACGTAGCGGTGCTCGACCTTCTCGACGTTCTTGCTGATCGTCTCCCGGTACGCCACCTGCGGCTTGCCGACGTTGGCGTCCACCCGGAACTCTCGGAGCATGCGGTCGACGAGCACCTCGAGGTGCAGTTCGCCCATGCCGCCGATGACGGTCTGGCCCGTCTCCTCGTCGCCGTGGACCTGGAAGGTCGGGTCCTCTTCCGACAGGGTCTGAAGCGCACGTGAGAGCTTGTCCTGATCGGCCTTGGTCTTCGGCTCGACGGCAACGTGGATGACCGGTTCCGGGAAGACAAGCGACTCGAGCACGATCGGGTCGTGCGGGTCGCACAGCGTGTCGCCGGTGGTGGTGTTCTTCAGGCCGACGAGGGCGATGATGTCGCCGGCGTACGCCACTTCGCGCGGCTCGCGGTGGTTGGCGTGCATCTGGACGATCCGGCCGATGCGCTCTTTGCGGTCGCGCGTCGAGTTGAGGACCGTGTCGCCTTGGGCCGCCATGCCCGAGTAGACGCGGGCGAAAACCAGCTTGCCCAGGTGCTGGTCGGACATGATCTTGAACGCCAGGGCGGCGAACGGCTCCTTGTCGTCGGCCACCCGCTCCAGTTCGCGCTCGCCCTTTAGGTCCGTGCCCCTGGTGGGCGGGACGTCGAGCGGGCTCGGGAGGTAGGCAACGACGGCGTCGAGCATTGGTTGGACGCCCTTGTTCTTGAAGGCGGCGCCGCAGAGCACGGGTACGAGCTGGTTCGAAATGGTCTCCCGGCGCAGGGCGGCGCGGAGGTCGGCAGCGGTGATCTCCTCGTCGTTCAAGAACTTCTCGGTGATCCTGTCGTCGAAGGTGGAGATCGTGTCGACCAGGTTGGCCCGCCAACGGGCGGCTTCGTCCTGCATGGCGGCCGGCACCTCGACCACGCTGTAGGACTCCCCGCGAGGCGAGCTCTCGTCCCAGACGAGGGCGTTCATTTCGAGCAGGTCGATAACCCCGGCGAAGTTGCTCTCCACCCCGATCGGCAACTGGACCACGGCCACCGTGGCGCCCAGGCGGCCCTGGATCATGTCCACGCAGCGAGCGAAATTGGCCCCGATGCGGTCCATCTTGTTGACGAAACAGATGCGGGGCACGCCGTACTTGTCGGCCTGACGCCATACGGTCTCGGTCTGCGGCTCTACGCCGGCCACCGCGTCGAAAACCGCGATCGCCCCATCGAGGACGCGCAACGAACGCTCGACCTCTACCGTGAAGTCGACGTGGCCAGGCGTGTCGATGATGTTGATGCGGTGGTCGTTCCAGAGGCACGTGGTCGCCGCCGACGTGATGGTGATGCCCCGCTCCTGTTCCTGGGGCATCCAGTCCATCGTGGCGCTGCCCTCGTGGACCTCGCCCATCTTGTAGTTGACGCCGGTGTAGTACAAGATGCGCTCGGTCGTCGTGGTCTTACCCGCGTCGATGTGGGCCATAATCCCGATGTTGCGGGTCCTGGCCAGAGGGAACTCTCTTTTGTTGTCAGCGTCAGCCATTGGTTTGATTGCCTCGAAGTCTGGGGTCTATCTGGGGTCTTTTGCCTGTTTTTCCGATGATCGCCGGGCCTGCCGCTTAGCCGGTCCGTGGTCGCGGCCCTCGACCATCCTTGCTGTCTGTCTTGGTGAGCGCTGCTTTGGGCAGCCGCCCACTGGTCTGGCCCATCCGGGCCGTCCAGGCGGCTGGACGAGCTAACTCGTCGGCAGCTTGTCTATTGAGCTTGCCGGCAGCGCCCTCGATCGCCAGTGCAATCACCGGCAACGACCAGCTCTGCCGACGCCTGGTTATCACCGATCACCAGGCTTTCGGGTAAATACAACGCCTTAGCATTGAACGCCGTCCCTTACGGCGTTATTCCCTTTACCAGCGCTTTTGCGCCCCTGTCGCCTTTTGTGTTACCAGCGGTAGTGGGCGAAGGCCTTGTTGGACTCGGCCATCTTGTGCATGTCTTCCCGGCGCTTCACGGCCGCCCCCACACCGTTAGAGGCGTCAAGGAGCTCGCTGGCCAAGCGCAAAGACATGGTCTTTTCCCGTCTCTGCCTGGAATATCCTACTAGCCACCGCACCGACAGGGTCGTAGCCCGCCGGGGCTTGACGTCCACCGGTACCTGGTAGGTGGCCCCACCAACCCGGCGGCTCTTGACCTCCAGCTGAGGTTTGGTGTTGTCCACGGCCCGCTTCAGCGTGCTGATGGGCTCGGTCGAGGTCCGCTCCTTGATGGTGTCGAGGGCGTCGTAGACGATCTGTTCGGCCAGGCTCCGCTTCCCCCTCGACAGGACTTTGTTGACCAACTGGGTGACGATTACGGAGTGGTAGATCGGGTCGGGCAGCAGTTCCCGGCGCGGTGCAGGACCTTTACGCGGCATTGTCTACCTGGCCTTCCTAACCCTTCTTGGCGCCGTAGCGGCTGCGAGCCTGCTTACGGTCGCGCACGCCGGCGGTGTCCAGCGTGCCCCGGATGACCTTGTAGCGCACCCCCGGGAGGTCCTTTACACGACCGCCTCTCACCAGGACAATCGAGTGCTCCTGCAAGTTGTGCCCGACACCGGGGATGTACGCCGTGACCTCGAACCCGCTCGAAAGGCGCACACGGGCCACCTTGCGCAGGGCTGAGTTCGGCTTCTTGGGGGTATTGGTGTACACCCTGGTGCACACGCCGCGTCGCTGCGGCGCGCCTTTGAGGGCCGGCGTCTTGGTCTTCTTCGAGTTTTGCTGGCGGCCCTTACGGACCAATTGAGCGATGGTGGGCACTTGACCTCTGGACAGGGAAGCTGTTACGTAGACAGGGCGCGAACCACCAAGGCGCTGCCCCGTGGGACGACTTCTCAGCATATCACGCCCGGCGCCCGGCCCAAGTCGGGGCACCAGTCGAGGCGGCCGGGAAAACGAGGCAGGCCGAAAGTTTGCCAGGCGGGCAGCGGGGCGGTGGAGGGCCTGGCCGAAGCGGTTTCCGGCCGGGTCACAGCTCAAAAGGGTACAAAAGAGGCACGACCCGCGACAGGATCACGGCACTGCCCCAAGGGGCAGGCGCGGTTTGAGGCGAGACGTCCACTGCTCCTTGCGCCCTTACGCAACCACTTAAAGGAGGCCCAACGGTGTCAGCAACAGACGGGATGAACTACGCGCCCAAAGGTAAGCCGGCGCCGGCGTGCGACGAGGGTGAGCTCGTTTTCGCCGCTGTCGGGCTCGACCATGGCCACATCAACGGCATGTGCAATGGTTTGGCCGAGGCGGGCGCCCAGCTCAAATGGGTTTACGACGGCGACGCCGGCAAGGCTGCCGCCCTCGCCAAGGAGTTCCCCGGGGCACAGGTCGCCGCCACCGAAGCCCACGTCCTCGGAGACCCCGAGGT
The DNA here is from genome assembly GCA_030039575.1 of Acidimicrobiales bacterium. Lineage (GTDB taxonomy): Bacteria > Actinomycetota > Acidimicrobiia > Acidimicrobiales > Palsa-688 > Fen-671. The sequence continues at coordinate 13,925 of JASHVH010000449.1, forward strand.
GCAGCTGGTGGCCGGGGCGTGCGTGCCGGCGGACCGCGCCGCACTGGGCGTCAGGGTCATGCGCCACGGTAAGGACTACTTCACCGACAAGCCGCCGCTCACCACGCTCGAGCAACTTGACGAGGCCAGGAAGGTGGTGGCCGAGACGGGGAAAAAGTACGCCGTCTACTACAGCGAGCGCCTCCACGTCGAAAGCGCGGTCTTCGCCGGCCAGCTGGTCCAGGAGGGGGCCATCGGGCGCGTACTGCAGGTCATCGGTATGGGGCCGCACCGGGCCAGCCTTGGCTCTCGGCCGCCCTGGTTCTTCGAACGCGACCGTTATGGGGGCATCCTGTGCGACATCGGGAGCCACCAGGTAGAGCAGTTCCTCTACTTCACGGCCAACCGTGACGCCCGGGTGGTCACGAGCCGGGTGGCCAACTACGCCCACAGGGACCACCCTGGGCTAGAGGACTTCGGCGACTGCACCTTGACCGGCGACAACGGCGCCACCGGCTACTTCCGGGTCGACTGGTTCACGCCGGACGGACTGAGCACCTGGGGGGGCGGCCGGACCTTCCTGTTGGGCACCGACGGGTACGTAGAGCTGCGCAAGTACGTCGACGTGGCCACCGGGGCCGGTGGCGACCAGGTCTACCTCGTCGACGACAACGGCGAGCACCATTTCGACGTCAAGGGAAAGGTGGGGTACCCGTTCTTCGGGGAGCTGGTGCGCGACTGCCTGGACCGCACGGAGCGGGCCATGACACAGGAGCACGCCTTCAAGGCGGCTGAGCTGTGTGTCATCGCCGAGCAGCAAGCTCAGCGGTTGGGATGACAGGTGGCGTCCTAACGCCGGTCGAGGTCGCTCGCAAAGCTGCCCGCCGGCTCGCGCTTCTGCCTATGACCTGCCGGGGGCTCCGGACGCCCCCGGCAGGACAGGTGAAGGCCC
>JASHVH010000035.1 GCA_030039575.1 Acidimicrobiales bacterium
TGATCCTCCAAGGCACATCTGAATTTCAACTTCCCGAGCAGTCCCGTCGCACTGGCCAGGAGCAGGGGACCATAGCCGGCTCCTGCGCCTGGATTTCCCGGGGACAGGACAATGTTCGTTATGAACCTGAATAGCCGGCCACGACGGGCAGGCCAGCTGTGCCCGGGACCTGCACCGCTGCCGTCCCGCCGTAACCATCAGCGCGGAGCTGGGATATCGACTTGAACGGGTACAGGTTGCCCTGGTAGGTGACGTAGACCCGTCCCGACACGCTCAGTTCGACGCCGCTGGCAATTCCCGCGCCTTCTTGCGCCGTCGTCACAGGGACGGAAAGCGCCCGAGCCTTGTCGGCTTTTCGGATAGTCGACAGTTCGGCCGCGTTCGCGACCAAGAACGCCCTGCCCCCTGCGAACACGTAGTAGGTCCCTCCCGAGTCGATTATGGCGCCGTCGGAGCTGGTGCCGAATGCATTGCCGGCCGTCCCTACGGCACCGGCGCTCCGTCCCACCTTCAGGCCGCTTAGGCTCGGGACGGTGACCACCATGGCGGGGTCGTAGCCATCGTCCTTGAACTGCTTCGGGTTGACGAACCCATGCAGCTCACCGTCAATGCCGACGACATAAATCGTGGCCCCGCCGTTCACCGGGCGAGTGGACAGCAAGGTCCCCTGCCGTGGGGCCTCGCTTGGGGGCTCGGCCCCTGCCGCCGCCGTCACCACGATGGCATGGTCAACTTTTTCCAGCGCGGTCATGACCTTGGGCGAGGCCACCGCGAAGGCGTGGCCCCCGCCGAGGACAAAGTCCTTGCCGGAGAAATTGACGATCGCCCCATTGGGATATGTGTCGGGCGCGTGGGGGAACGGGAGCGCAGCCGTCGATGGCCCCGTCACTGCGCCGGCTGCCGCAATGGTATAAGTGCTCGAGGCGGTGCCGGGGTTGATGACGTCGAGGACGGTGACAGTCAGGCGGTCGCCCGCGCTGATGGTGCCCGGGACCTTGAACCCGACGTCATTGGTACCGCCGCCCGTCACGGCCGAAGTCACTGCGCCAGAACCAGAAAGGGCCGCGGCGTCCTGGACGGAGTAATCCGCCGGGCTGCTTGGGAACGTCGTCCCGGCGGGGGCGTCGAGAGTTATGGTGCTCGAACCGGCGGACATGGCGGCGTTGGCGTACAGGTCAGAAATGACGTAGGTGGCAAGAGAGCCAGCTGTGCTCGGGCTGACACTCACGCTTACCCCGACGCTGGCCCCGATCGTGTACGGCGTGGCGTCCACCGGCACCGTGTCAAAGGAGGTAAACACGGCGAAGTCGTTGATAGTGCCGGTCGGAGGGTTCGTGGCCCCGACGACGAAGACCGCCAGCGTGTCGCCGCTATCGACCGCGTGGGACAACGGGATCTTGGCCAGGCCATTGGCCAACGTGGGGCCCGTCGCAACGAAGTGCCAGGCGTGGGTGGTGTCGCTCACCTCGATCCCGGTCACCGTCGTGAAGCCGGTCTGGCCGGCGAGCTCGGTGAGGAAGATCGCCCCGCCGGCCGGGATGGCGTCCGACGCCTTGAAAGTGACTAAGTAGTCCGACGAGGCGCCGGCTACCCAGCTCGACGGCTCGACTCTTACCCCGGTTACCGATTCGCCGAACGTAATGGCGTTTGATGTCTCCGACGTCCCGTTGCCCGGGTTCACGGTCATTTCGTCGGACTGAGTGGCACCGCTAGCGGAAGGGTTGGTCCCCTCAGCCGTGATATTGAGGACGCCGCCGTTTGCCACCGCGGTGGCCAACGTCAAGGTGGCTGCGTGATTACTCGAGCTCAACGCAACACTCGCCACCGTGTCGGTCGTGGCGGTGCCAGAAGCTGGCGTGTACGTGACGGTGTAGCCCGCTGAGCCGCTGTACAGGGTGATGGCCTCAGTCCCTCTGGTGACCCCGACGGTCAGCTTCACCGTGGTCTGGCCCGAGCTGGCGCTGGCCACAGGCACACCCGCGACCGAGTAGGTCGTATTGGCCCCGAACTGGGCCGAAGCGGCCGAGAGCTGCGGCCCGGCAACAGCAATAGTGATAGGACCAGAGCTGGCCGGCGTGGCGTTCTTCGACGTCGACACGTCGAAGTACATCGTGCCGGTAGCCGAGGGCGCACCGGCGGTAAAACCGACTTCCACTTGCTGGCCGGCGCTCAGGCTGCAGCTGCTTGACAGCTCGATGGTCACGGCCACGGCGCTGGCGCTGCCCGCCCCTCCCACTCCCCCCGTGCCGGCTTGGATGCACGAGCCACCGACTATGTCGATGTTGGCCGGGACTGAAGCCAAGGCGGTTGAGGGCGTGACCGTAACGAAGTCGTTGCCGGGCCCGGACAAAGCGGCGGGAAGGTCGAAAGTGACGGCGAAGTTCGTCAGTGCGCCCTCCCCTACCGAACTGGGCGAAGCAGCTACCGCACCGACCGCTCCGCTGGGGCGCTGATCGTGTAGCCATTGGTCGTGACGTCGCCGTAGGCAGGCAGGGCGGTCGCTGTCAGCCCTGCGCCGAGGGTGAACATGGTCAATGCGAGAGCACCGGCGGGCACTTTGGCCCACCTGCGCGCGGAGGTACTGAGAGGGGCGAAGGGATTTCTCAATGGCATCGGGTGGGTCTCGTTGTAGACGAGCAGTTCCTCGTAGTTGGCCAGGAAAGGCCGCCAGGCACCATCGTTAGCGCGCGCCGGACCAGGACTTCGATTTCCACCTCACCGACGATAGGCTTTTATCTGCCCACCGGGGCCTCGGCCGGGCCGTCACGGACATCACGCAACCAGGCGGCCCAAGGACTTTGGACGAGCATTTCCGCAGGTCAGAACGGGTGGCGAGGGGGAGACGCAAAAGCCGGGTTGTGCTCCACGCGCAAGGAAGCATGGTCGCCGGGCAATTCCCTTTCGACAATCTTGCGGTAGGACGATCGCCCGTGGTTGGGGTCGTCCGTGAACACGACCACGCCACGACCGGTGCTCGGACAGCCGATAACGAAGTTCGACGCGTCGGGGTCGAGGCCCCACTGCCAGCCGTAGAGGGGAGGGCCCAGCTGAAGCCCCCATCCGGCCCCCCAGGCCAGCTCGTCATCGATGGCGGCTTGGGGCCTCCACCGTTCGTCGTCCAGCGAGAGGACGTGCGCCAGGAAGCGGCCGAAGTCGGCGCCGGTGGTGAACAACGGCCGGCCTCCATAAAAGCCGTCCTCCGGGGGCCACAGCCGGGAGTCCACCATGCCCAGGGGCTCAAAGACGGCCTCGGCGGCTAGCTCGTCGATCGGCCGGCCGGCCAGCTGCTCGAGATGGTCCTGCAGCAACACGAAACCCTCCCCGGAGTACCCCCACCGAAGACCGGGGGGACGCAGTGGGCTGAGTTCCTGGCCGGGGGGCCGCCAGTTGGGCAAGCCAGTCGTATGCGACAGGACGTGGCGGGTGGAGATATCGCCGTAGATCGGGGCGTCCAGGTCGGGAACCAGTGCCAGAGCCAGATGTCCGATCACCGGCTTGACCAAGGAGGCGGCGTTCATCGGCCACTTTTCACCGTCGGCGTCGACCAGCTGCCAGTCCCGCACGATCCCGATCGACTCACGCATCTGCCTACCCGTAGCACTGCCTCAATGCATCGGCCAACTGGCAGGCTATCCCCAGAACGACCGCGCTTTGTCCCGTTTGTACGCGAAAGCCGTAACAAACCGGGCACAGCGGCCCCGCTTTGGCTCACTTAGTGGGGGCGGTAACCTGACGCCTGTCCCGACGGCGCGACCGCGAGCCGGTTCCTGAGCAGTGGACGCCAGTTCCGGCCGGGGTCGAAACCCGGCCGCCGGCGCGCCTTCACGGCGAAGGTTACGAGCGCACCTCGCAAATCACCTGACGGCGGGCAGCCTCTCACCGTACGCCGCCAGCCCATAAATGACCAGCATGCAAGTAAAGATGTAGACGAACGACCAAACCGGGTAGTACGGCATCCACCAGATGGCACTTATGGCGCCGATGGCGGCGGCGAGGATGCCAAACCATCGGGCAAATTGATTTCGCATCATTACAAGAACGCCGGCCCCGAAAAGGATGATGGCCACCACCAGCCAGACCCAGCCATAGGTATTGAGGCTGTGCCCGAAGAGCGCGTCCTCCAGGTTTTGTGGCAGTGTGCCATGGTAGGACCAGGCCCAAATCGCGTCAAAGAGCCGCATGACGCCGGCCGTCATCAACACGACGCCTGAAAAAATTAGCCAGCCTTCGCCGGTCTTTTGCTCGTACATTTAGTGATCCTCCTTTAATTTTGGTCGTCGCCTCTAGCGATCACGAGATCCCTGGGACCACCCGAAAATGGGTGAACACTCGGGCTGTGGAGGTGCCTGGTCAAGAGCCTTGGCATCGAGCACGGTCCGGGTGGCGGACCTCGCCCGGCCCGCTCCCGCATTACACGCGACGTTCGCGGCGCCGTTCGCGACGGTGCATCCCGGCCAGCGACACCGGCGACAGCGGCCGCCCGATGGGGTCGATGAACAGGGCACAGGGGCCCGTCGAGGCCGGCAGCGTGCCATCAAGGACGTCAACGTCGTACGTCAACGAGTCCCCGTGCAGCTTGGGGTGGCGGATGGTGACCACCACCTCTTCGGGGGCCCGGTCCTGCGGTTCGGCGAACGACAAGACGGCGTTGGGCGGGTCAGCCTCGAAGCTGTTGTCCCCCGCGCTCCAGAGGTCGACAAACCGCTTTGTGGAGATATGGCCTACCTCGCGCTTGGGCCGGTCGGCAAAGTAAATCGTCGACGGCGACAAGCCCTCCAAGGTGATCGACTTCCCCCCTCCGCTCTTCAAGCTCCCCGCCGTTTGGACGAAAAGGGCCTCTATGTCTTCGAGCTGTTGTTCGGTCACATCGCCCATGGTTTTCCTCCTATGGTGCCGTCCGAGGGCGCCCCGGACCGTCCCACGCTGGTCCTCACTCGCGCTAAGAAGCCTCACCCCACCCGGGTGAAAAGCTCTCGGCCTTCGGCTTCGCGGCCGGCTGTCGGCCAAAAATTCTATGAGCCTCAGCTGACCTGCTGAAAGGCGGCAGCGGTAAGCGTTCTGGCCGTCGTCTCCGCACTATCTATGGCATCTTCGGTGCTGAGGCCGCAAAGATCGATGAGGCAGAACAACGCTTCGGCGCTGACGACCACGGCGAGGTCGAGCCGCAGCTGAGCCAGTAGTTGGGGACCGGCGGCATCGAGGACATCGACAAATGGGGCCAGGGCGTGCTCGATCAGCCCAAAGCGGATCCCGGGCCGGGCCCGGCTGGCGAGGTCGGGCTGAGCGATGGTCGCAGAAATCATTGACCGGACCACTGCTTGGCGTTCCGCTACTCCTTGGAGGAGAAAGCGAGTGGCGAAGGCCACTCGTTCGACAGGATCGTTGGACGATCCCACCGGGGCAAGGGCCTCCGCCGGGGTGGGCCAATCCTCCGCTAGGGCTTTGGCCAGCAGAGACGCCAGGTCTGGGAAGTAGCGATAAGCGGTGGCTTCCGAGACCATCGCCGCCTTCGCCACCTCGGGCATCGTCACCGCCTGGCGCTGCCGTATGAGTTCGACGCAGGCCTCGACGATCGCCCGCTGGGTGCGCGCCTTCTGATTTGCCCGTCCTCGGCTCTGAGCGATGACCGCCCGTGGCTCCTTCGTATTCGTACTAGTCACCTCTCTTCGTGAGAGTCTACTTGCACAACCGGAGTAGGCGGGTTACCCTGACAGGCGAGAGCCCACTCTCATGAAAAGGAGGTACGGGCATGGAGGTGGCGATCATCGGTCCCGACGGTGGGGACGCCATTCAGCTGGGGCCAGTGCAGATGCGGATCCTGGAGGACGGCAGCACCACCGGGCACCGCTTGGGGGTGGGCGAGATCACGCTGCCGCCCCACACCGACGGGCCCCCCCAGCACCGCCACGCCCGCCACGACGAGGGCTTCTACGTGGTCTCGGGAACAGCCAGCTTCACCGTGGGAGACACGACCTATGACGCACCCGCGGGCACGTTCGTCATGGTGCCCCCGGGCGCCCCACATACCTTCGCCAATCTTGGCGACGAACCCGCTGTGATGCTCAACACCTTTACCCCAGACCTCTATGTGCAGTACTTCCGGGACCTTCGCGAGATGATCGCCCAAGGTCACGCTCTAACGACCGCAGCGACAGTCGAGGTAATGGCCCGCTACGCCACCGTCCCCGCAACCGACCCCGCCGACTGAACCACCAATCACACCCGATAGAAAGTAAGCCCGAGTAAGCCCGAGCCGCACTGCCCCCCGGCCAGCTCACAAGTAGCCTCGGCATATGGGCTCGTTGACCCAAGCTAAAGGTCACGGCGGTGCCCAGTTCATTCGGGCGCCAACCGCTGAAGAAGCGACCGGCAGAATGGCGCTGCGGGTCGAGGAGGTCGACCACACCTTCAGCAAGCGGCACAACACGACGCGCGCGCTATCGGGGGTGAGCTTCACGGTCTCTGCCGGGACCGTGGTCGGCCTCCTGGGCCCCAACGGTGCCGGGAAAACGACCGTGATAGAGCTCGTGTCGGGCCTGCGCGAGTTGCAGAGCGGGAGCATCATGCTGTTCGACGAGGGCCTACCGGCCGGGGATCCGGGCACCAGGCACCGGATCGGCTTCCTACCACAGCGGTCGGTGTTGTACGAGGACGTATCGGTTGACGACAACCTGCGCTTTGCCGCGGACGTGCACCGGTGCCCGAGGGAAAGGGTCGACGAAGTGCTCGACCTCGTGGGGCTGGTAGACCGGCGCCGTTCACTGGTTAGTGCGCTTTCGGGAGGCATGCAGCGACGGGTGGCCATCGCCCGCGCTCTTGTCCACGAGCCGGAGCTCCTGGTCCTGGACGAGCCGACCCTGGGCGTGGACAGCGACAACCGTCATCGGATCTGGCAGTATGTCCGGGCCGTAAGACGGTCGGGGGTCAGTGTGCTGCTGTCCTCGAACTACCTGGACGAGGTGGAGGCGCTTTGTGACCACGTCGTCGTGCTGGACTCCGGCCGTGTGGTCGGGCACATGCGGCCCGATGAGCTTTTCCGCCGAGCCGGGTGGTGGCTGGAAGCCGAATGCCGAGACGAGGACTTCCCTGAGCTCGAGCGTCAGTGCCGCCAACAAGGAGCACTGGACCTAGTGGGAGAACAGCCCACTGTCAGGATGCGTTTTGCAGACGCAGAGCAAGCGCGCCGCTCCATGGGCGACCTTGTGCGCAGCGGGGTCGTGTCGAGCATCCGCGAGCGACGACCTGACCTTGTGGAGATATTCGCTGCCATCCGCGATGGGGGGTGACCTGTGGGCCAGCTGCCGGGCCAGCTGGCGAGTGGAATGGGCACACCTTCGCCGAAGTTGGCTCTTCCTTGCGTTAGCGCTTGTGCAGGGTATGAGTTTTCTAGTCCTGGTCTCGCTATTTGCCTTAACGGGGAGCAGGGCACCGACGGCTCTCATCAATTCTGACGGATCCCCGATTTCACGGCAGTTTGTCAGTGACCTCGAGGCAGCCCATGATTCCTTCTCGATCAGGCCGATGACGGTCAAACAGGCCCAATCCGAGCTCGACGCAGGCAGCATCGTCGCCATCATCAAGATCCCAAAAGGTTTTGGGGCGTCCATCACCCACGGCCAAACCGCCCTGGTCCAGGTCGACCTGGACAACGTAGACACAGATATGACCGACGACATTGAGCGGGCGGTGCCGTCGGCCATCGTCCTGTTTGGTGACCACTACCATTTTCCCGGCATAAGGGTGCGCAGCGTCGAGCACGACGAAATCCCACACGACACCGGTTATATCGAGTACCTCGTAGTGAGCGCGCTGGCTCTTGACGTCCTGGTGGTGGCCGGTGTGGTGGCCGGGGCGGCGGTGGCCCGGGAGTGGGAAAGCGGGACGGCGATGGTGTGGAAAACGGCCGGCTCTGCTAGCGGCTTCATCCTCGGCAAGGTGGCGGCGGCCGCCAGTGTCGGCGCCCTAGGCATTGTCCCTCCGCTGCTGCTGGTCGTCCTGGCCTACCGCGTCGTCCCTCTCCATTGGGGCGGGGCGGTAGTCACCCTGGCCGGGTGCTGCGTACTCTTTGCCTGTACCGGCGCCGCCCTCGGCGCCCTCACCAAACGCGTCGTCCCGGCCGCGGCACTGCTGTTCGGGCTGGCCATCCCCTTGTACATGGACAGTGGCGCCCTCGAGCCCGAGCGCTTCGACGGCAACAAGATCTGGTCCCTCGCCCACCTGTCCCCGCTGTACTCCGTTGTCGGGGTGCTGGAGGATGCGTTCCATGGCCTGCACGTCACACCGGAGCCCGTGGCAGTCGACGCCCTGGTCATGGGGGCCTGGACGGTGGCCATGTTTATCACGGCCGGTTGGCTGGCCGGGCGGAGGCTCGGCACGTGACGTGGTCCGCTATCTTCCGCCTCGACCTGGCCCGTTGGCGACGCGCCCACACCATGCTCGCGGCTGCCCTCATCCCGCCATTGGCCATGGGGCTGTTCATTTGGGTCCTCACCTTGTCCGTCGGGCGCCAGCCGGTCGCTCTCGTAGTCGAGGACCATGGGCCGCAAGGGTCCATCATGGCCAATGTCCTCACTTCGGATACCGATGCGTACAACCTGATAGAGACCAAAACCTTGGCGCAGGCAGAGGGGATGCTCGCCAGCCAACAGGTTGCTGCCGTCATCGTTATCCCGCCGACGTTCGACGCAGACGTCGCCAAGGGGACAGCGACCGTCGACTTCACGCTCAATAATGTGGACATCGACTTCGGCGACGACATCCGTCGCGCCGTGGCCAGGTCCGTGGCCCAGTTCGACGCGCCCTACCTCGGCTTCGGGGGGGAACGCCTTCAAGCCGGTCTGCAGGGAGTGGTCCCCAACCCCTACCGCGTCGCCATCGCTGAGCTCCCACTGCGCAAGACAAACGTTGGGTTCTTGGCCTACGAGCTGGCACCGGTGATCCTGTTGGTCGTATTAAGCGTCGGGACGCTGGGCATCGGGTGGCTCACCGCCGCCGACATCGGGTCCGGCGCTCTGCAGCTGTTGAGGACCACCCCGGCATCCAGCCTCGGGGTTGCTTTCGGGCGGGTCGCCGCCGCCCTCAGCGTCGTCGCCCTGGTCGATGCCCCCCTGGTGGGCTACGCGGCGTGGGCCGAGCACCTCAGTATGGCCAGAGTGGCAGCTGTTTCTGGCCTCGTCGTCCTTACTGGCGCGGTGGCGGTCGGGCTTGGCCTCATTATCGCCCTGGCCTTCCGCCGGCCGCGGCTGGTCGCCATGGCGAGCACGACCTTGTGCTCCTACCTGTTCTTCCTTGGTGGTGGGTTCACCACTATTGCGTTCCTTCCCGGGTGGCTCCAGACGCTGAGCGGCGCCGTGCCCACCCGCTACGCCATCGACGGTCTGCGCCAATTGATGTTCTATGCCCGGCCAGAGCACGTGGTGCAGGACCTGACCGTGCTCGTTTCTGTAGCCCTTGTTTCTGTTTTTCTGGCGGCGTCGGGGATCAGGCGGGCGTCATGAAGCGGGCCTTGGTCATAACCTGCCTGGCCGTGTGTGTTGGCGTAGCCGTCCTCAGCGGGTTCGCATTTTGGGGGGGCAACGGCGCCCGCTCGCTGGGCCCCTCGGTGGCCGGCGTCACACCCAAGTCAGCAGCAACGACGCTGCCCGTAATATCGGTTCCGCCGCTAGCCGTGGCCTGCAACGTAGAGTCCGGTGTCCCACCGGCGGAAGCCCTTTTCCGGATCACGGGTCGGTGCAACCTCGACATTGACGGCCCGGCCCAGTGCACCGCCTCCGGGGGCGACGACTTCGGCGCCTATTACCCCGTGAAA
>JASHVH010000450.1 GCA_030039575.1 Acidimicrobiales bacterium
ACTGACGCCGCGCTCATCGCCGCCGGGTCTGCGGCCAGCCTGGCCAAGGTTGCAGCAGAGGCCCACCGAAGGGGTGTGGCCCAAGGGTCGACCACCAGCGCGTGATGCGCCAATTGTCATCCCAGGGCCACCGCCCTCGACATCTATGAAACGATAGGAAATAGAGGTAACGCCGAGCGAAGGAGACCTGCGATGGCGACTGACACGGTTCAGACCGAGATTGAAAAGTTCCTGGGGCAAGGCCCGGTGCCGCTTTACGTCGGCGGCGCCTGGAGACCTGCGCATGCGGGTGAGGTCATCGCTGTCCAGGACCCCGCCAACGGCACTTTGCTGGCCGAGGTGGCCGCCGGTGAGAGCGTGGACATCGACGACGCCGTTAACGCCGCCAACCGGGCGTTCCCCCAGTGGTCCGGCCTCGCTCCGGCCGACCGGGCCACCCTCCTTCACCGCTATGCGGACGCCATCGAGGACAACCTAGAACTGTTGAGCAGCCTCGAGTCCCTGGACGTGGGAAAGCCTGTGACGGGCGCCATGGGGTTCGACGTGCCCTTCGCGGTCCAGGCCTTCAGGTACTTCGCCGACCTTTCCGTGCACATGCGCAGGTCCGAGCCCCTTCCTTTGCCCCACATGGACGCGCGTCAGATCCAGGTACCTTACGGCCCGTGCGGGTTTATCTTCCCGTGGAACTTCCCGTTCCTGTTGTTCGCCTGGGGCGCGGCCCCCAGTCTTGCCGCCGGGAACACAATTGTCGTCAAGCCGGCTGAGCTGACCCCGCTCACCACCCTTTACGCCTGTCACCTGGCCGAGCAGGTGGGGATCCCGGCCGGCGTAATCAATGTGGTGCCCGGCCTCGGCGAAACCGCCGGCGCCTCGCTCGCCCACCACACCGGCATCCGCCGGATGTCGTTCACCGGGTCGCCCGAGGTCGGCCGGGAAGTGGCTTCGGCGGCGGCGCGCAACCTGGTGCCCTGCAAACTCGAGCTCGGGGGCAAGGGGGCAGCGGTGGTGTTCAACGACGTGGACGTCTCAGATACGGCACGCAAGCTGGCCAACGCCATAACGGGTAATTCAGGTCAGGTTTGTTGCACGGCCACCCGCTGGATGGTCCACGAAGATGTGCTGGACCAGTTGATATCGGACGCCAAGGAGACGCTGGCAGAGGTCAATATCGGCCCCGGCTCGGAGCCTGACACGACAATGGGGCCGTTGGTGAGCGAGGGCCAGCGCCGTCGCGTCCTCGGCTACATCGACCGGGGCCTGGCCACGGGCGCCACCGCTCTGCTCGAGGGCGGAGCGCTCGAGCCTGCCGGCCACGAAGGCGGCTACTTCGTATCGCCCGCCCTCCTCACGGGGGGCCCCGACAACGTCTGTGCCCGCGAGGAGATCTTCGGGCCCGTCGCCTACGTGATCCCGTTCCGTGACGAAAATGACGTCGTGCAAACGGTCAACAGTTCCCATTACGGCTTGGCCAATAGCGTGTGGAGCGCCGATTTGAAACGGGCCGAGCGGGTGGCCGAGCGCCTGGTGGCCGGCAACAGCTGGATCAACGCTCACAACGTTTTCGCCTACGGCCTTCCGTACGGAGGCGTCAACCTGAGCGGTTATGGGGGCGGCGTCAACAGCCCCGAGACGTACATGGACTACCTACGCCCGCAGACCATCGCCCGGCCGCTCGACTGAGACCTCCTCTTTCGACCCGGGGGCTCGGTGCACGGCGCCGATACGGCTCGAGAGCACAGGCAGGCGCCGCCGAGCCTGGCCGATTTCCCCCCGACCCTTCGGTTGCCTTCGCCCACCAGCGGGCCGATAGGCAGAGGAGGTAGAGAATGTCTCGTCAAGATCTCGATGAGGCTTTGTCTGAACTGGGCGTCAGCCCTTCGCTGCTGGCGCCGGCCGAGATGGAATTACTGGACAACCAGGGCTATTTGCCCTTGCCCGGCATCCTTGACACGGGAACAGTTACCGCTCTGAGGCAGCGCTTCGACGAACTGGTCACTGAAGAGGGCGATCAGGCGGGGTTGGAGGCACATCGGGAGCAAGGCACCGACCGCTTGGCTGACCTCGTGGACAAAGACCCCCTGTTTGATTTGTGCTGGAACAACCCCCGCCAGTTGGCCGCTATATCCCACGTCCTTCGCTGGCAAGAGTTCAAGGTGTTCTCTTTGAACGGGAGAGCGGCACTCCCTTCGCAGGGCCATCAGGCGCTCCACGCCGACTGGGGCTCGGCGGTGCCGCCGGGTGACTATCAGATATGCAACTCCATCTGGATGCTGGACGACTTCACCGAAGAGAACGGCGCGACGCGCATAGTACCGGGGTCTCACCGCTGGGGCCGGCTGCCAAAAGCCGACATGGCTGACCCACGCCTCCCTCACCCTGATGAAATCCTGGTGCTCGGTACTGCCGGGACAGCCGTCATATTCAACAGTCACCTTTGGCACGGCGGTACGCAGAACCGAACCGACCAACCTCGGCGGGCTCTCCATTCGGCATATGTTTTGCGCGGCCAGAAGCAGCAGACGGTTTTCCACGACTATCTTCGGCCGGCAACCTACGATCGGCTCAGCCCGGCGCAGCGGTACCTGCTCGAGGTGTAGCCGACTGGCGTCTCGAGCGGCTGGCCCGGCTGCCCCCGGCCTACTTCGGTGGAGCGCCGAGCGCGCTGGCCCCCAAGTAAGGTCCCGTATTTAGCGTTGGACGCGGGCGCCGGCCCCCGCCACCAGGCTCTCGACCTCGGAAAGGCTGGCCATCGACGTGTCGCCCGGCGTGGTCATGGCCAGGGCACCGTGCGCAGCGCCATATTCGACGGCAGTGGCCAGGTCGCTTTTTTCCATGAGGGCATATATCAAGCCGGACGCAAAACTGTCGCCGCCGCCAACGCGGTCGAGGATGGCCAGGTCCGGACGATGGGTCGCCTCTACGAACCCGTCCTTCGACCAGGCCACGGCGCCCCAGTCGTTGATAGTGGCGGACTTTACCGCTCGTAACGTGGTGGCTACGACCACCAGGTTGGGGAACTGCGCGGTGACTTGGCTTATCATGGCTTTGAAATTGGCAGGGTCCAAGCTGGCGGCGTTCAGGTCCGTCCCGGGTACTTCAAAACCGAGGCAGGCAGTGAAATCCTCTTCGTTCCCGAGCATGACGTCGACGTTGGCCGCTAGTCGCCTGTTGACTTCCTGAGCCCGAGCCTGGCCTCCAAAGGATTTCCAGAGGCTGGGCCGGTAATTGAGGTCGTACGAGATCAGGGTCCCGTTGTGCCTCGCTGCCGTCATCGCCTCATCGATGACATCCGGGGTGCTGTCGGACAGGGCGGCATAAATCCCTCCGGTGTGGAACCACCTCACCCCGAGCACGCGGAACAGGTGGTCCCAGTCAATATCACCCGGGCGCATCTGGCTGGCCGCGGTGTGGCCGCGGTCCGACACCCCCACCGCTCCGCGAACTCCGAACCCTCGCTCGGTGAAGTTCAACCCGTTGCGCACGCTGCGCCCCAGCCCGTCATAAGGCACCCACCGGACGAGAGATGTATCGACGCCGCCCTGGAGCACGAGGTCCTCAATGAGCCGGCCGACTTCGTTGTCTGCAAACGCCGTTACGACCGCTGTCCGTTGGCCGAAGCACCGGCGCAAGCCCCGAGC
>JASHVH010000451.1 GCA_030039575.1 Acidimicrobiales bacterium
CGCTAGTGGACGTGAGCGCCGCTCAGCTGGGGTACCAGCGCATGGAGGCGCTGGCCACCGCGACTCGGGATCTGGGGGTAGGGCTGGCGGCGTTCGGGGGCACAAACACCTTCGGCCCGGGTGGCCTGGCCGGGACCCCGCTGGAGCAGGCGCTGCCCATCGACATGAGGGTGGCCAACCCGCAAGAGAAGCCGCCAGTGGCGGTCATGCTCGTCCTGGAGTCCGTGGAGAGCCCCGCCGGCGACCTGGTGCTGCGGGGCGCGGCCAGGCAACTCGTAGCCAACCTGTCGCCTCAGGACCTGGTCGGAGTGGCGAACGGCGAAACCGGTGTCGTCGTCCCCCTCCAGCCGGTGGGCAACGGCAAGAAGGTCGAGCGGGACATCATGGACATCCCGAGCTTCGGGGACCCGCCGAGTTACGTGCCCTACATCCAGGACGGCGCCAGCGCCCTCGCAGGACACCCCGGTGACACCAAGTACATCGTCGTCCTCGGCGACGGCGACGCTGACGACCCCCTGCCCACCCCGTCGTTCATGGCCGGGATCGTGCACCAGGGCATCACCGTGTCGACGGTGGGGGCCGACGTCCACGGGGTGCCACAGTTCATGGCCAACATGGCCGCCATCGCGGCCGAGGGGGACGGCCGCTTCTACGACTCCGAAGCGGCCAGCCAACTGCCGTCGATCTTCCTGGACGAGGGCCAGACGCAGTTGCAGCCCTGGATCGTCCAGGAGCGCTTCCGGGTGGCGGCGGACGTCGCCTCCCCGGCCCTGGACGGCATCGACCCTTCGTCGCTCCCCCCACTCGACGGTTACGTCGCCTCGACGACCAAGCCATCGGCCCAAGTTGTGCTGTCAGGGCCCGGCGGTGACCCCATCCTGGCCCAGTGGCAGTACGGGCTGGGGACGGCGTTGGCGTGGACGAGCGACACCGAAGGGCGCTGGACGGCCGAGCTCCTGCGTTCCCCATTGGCGGGCAAGTTGTTCGCCGGCATCGTCGCCGCCACCCTGCCCCTCGCCGCCAGCCCCGCCCTGTCATTGTCGGCGCAGGTAGAAGGCGACTCGGCCCACCTGGTGGCCCAGGTGGCGGGCGCGCCGGCCGACGCGTCGGCCTTGGCCCACGTGGTCGGCCCCGACGGCCAGGGCTCCGATGTCCTCCTGGCCGAGACTGCCCCCGGGCGCTTCGAAGGCGACGTGCCCACCAGCGAGGTGGGCGCCTACCTGATGCGGGTGGAGGTGAGCGCCGGTGGCCGGGTGCTGGACGCGGCTACCGCCGGGGTAGCCATCGCCTATTCGCCCGAGCTTCGGTTTATCGGTACGGACCTGCCCTTCTTACGCGAGGTGGCCAGCGCCGGCGGTGGGGTGGTCCTCTCGTCGGCGCGACAGGCGCTTTCCGAACCGGTCCCTCCCGTCAATGTGGCGCAATCGTTGGCGGAGTGGCTGCTCGTGCTGGCCGCGATATTGCTGCCCCTCGACGTCGCGGTCCGCCGACTTGTCATTGCCCGGGAGCGGCCTGTCTTGGCGGAAGAAACCCGCGCCACGCCGGGGGAGCCCCGAAAGGCGAAGGCGGCCGGGCGGGGCCGAAAACCCCCGGCCGAGCCGCCGTCAGAGCCGCCCGCGGAGGAGGAAGAGCCGGTGCTGGCCTCGAAGCTCCTGGAGCGCCTGCGCCGCTAGGCCGCTAATGGGCCCGGGCCCGCTGCCGGCGCCCGAAAGCGGAACGCCGAAGACGAAAGCACGCCCGACGCCCCTGACGCCGCGAACTGGGAACCAAAAGTGCTGTCTCACGCACCTTTTCGTTCACAGTTCCCGCGATTCGGGCGAAAGAGGGCCGGGCGGCCCCTCCGGCTCAGGTCCAGACCGAGCAGGGGAGCCTCGGGAGTCAGGCTTTGCCGTTGCCGCTGTGGGCCGGCGGCTGGCCCTCGCCCGGGCCCGCCGGCTCCTCGGGGTTGTCGTCCAGCCCGTAGGCGATGCAGAAGTCGATGTCCTCCTGGCGTTCCGGCGGGCCGGTCTCAAGCAACTTGATGGCGGCGTTGGCGCTCATCCACCTCGTCTCCGGCGCCACCACCAGGTTTTCGAGGTGGTCGGCCAGTTCGGACCAGGGCCGCAGGAAATGCAGCTCGAGTGCCCGGCGGTCGTCGGGAGGAGGGTCCAGCGCCCGCAGCTGCATCTCGGTCCGGCGGACCAGTTCGGCCACCGCCTCGAGGATGCGGCGGCCGCCGCCGGGCATCGAGTTGAACACCGTCGAACGCACCCCCATGACCGTGCCCGGGCTGTTGGTGTCGCGGATAGCCCGGGCGGCTCTGACGTAGTCTTCCTGGTCCACCGTCCCGGATTATCGCGCCCGGAGCGGCAACCGGCGGCCTTTCTCACCGCGTCTCACCGCGTCTCACCGCGTCTCACCGCGGCCCTCAGTGCTGGCGGCACGCTCATCCGTGAGAGGATGGCCCCGTGGGGACGTTCAGCCTTGGAGCACTGACGAGCGTGCCCGCCTGCCTGCGGCCCGACCTCCTGGCCGGCACCACGCGGGAGATGCTCGAACGCGGGGACCTGCTCGATGAGGTTGGGGTGGTAGAGATCGACCCGGCCATTTCCGACACGGCCGCCTCTCAGGAGGCGTTCGGGCTCGAGCGGGGCATGCTGGCCAACTGTGTAGTCGTGGGCGGCAAGCGCGAGGGCAGCGAGCGCCTGGCGGCGTGCGTGGTCCTGTTCACGACCCGGGCCGACGTGAACGGGACGGTCAGGCGCTACCTCGACGTGCGCAAGGCGTCGTTCCTGCCCACCGAGCGGGCCGTCGCCCTTACGGGCATGGAGTACGGGGGCATTACGCCCATCGGGTTACCGCCCGGCTGGCCGGTACTTGTCGACCGGCGGGTCACGGAGCGCCCTGCCGTCGTCATCGGGTCCGGGGTGCGCCGGTCCAAGATCCTGCTCCCCGGGGCACTCTTGGCCCGGCTGCCCAACGTGACGGTGGTGGACGGGCTCGGCACCGAGACGGTCGTGAACGGGTAAGCGGGCGAGGTGACGAAACTGGAGCTGGGGCTCCAACTCGGCTATTGGGGGGCTGGGCCGCCGCCCGGCGCCGGCGACCTCGTCATAGAGGCAGAACGGCTTGGTTACGGCTCGGTCTGGACCGCCGAGGCATACGGGTCGGATGCCCTTACGCCGCTGGCCTGGTGGGGGTCGAGGACCACCAGGGTGCGCCTCGGCACTGCCCTGTGCCAGCTTTCCGCCCGCCCGCCGACGGCTACAGCTATGGCCGCCATCACTCTCGACCACCTGTCCGGCGGTCGTTTCGTGCTCGGGCTAGGGGTTTCCGGGCCTCAAGTGGTGGAGGGATGGTACGGCCAGCCCTTCCCCCGGCCGTTGGAACGCACCCGTGAGTACGTCTCGATCGTCCGCCAGGTACTGGCCCGCGACGCCCCCGTTACCAGCGAGGGGCCCCACTACCCGCTCCCCTACCCCGGCGGTTCCGGCCTCGGTAAGCCGCTCAAGTCGATCGTCCACCCCCTCCGGGCCAACCTCCCGATCGTGCTCGGCGCCGAAGGCCCCAAGAACGTGGCCCTCGCCGCCGAGGTGGCCGACGGTTGGGCCCCGGCGTTTTTCTCGCCCACCCTCATGGGCGAGTTCAGCCAGGCTCTCGCTGAAGGCTTTGCCCGGCCGGGCGCCCGGCGTTCTGCCTCGGACTTCGAGGTGATCGCTTCCTCCCCCGTGGTCGTCGACGACGACGTGGAGCGAGCCGCCGACGCCGTTAGGCCCTTGCTCGCCCTCTACATCGGCGGCATGGGCGCCCGCCAGACGAATTTTCATTTCGACGTTTTTGTGCGGATGGGGTTCGAGGGTGTAGCTCGAAAGGTCCAGGAGCTGTACCTCGCGGGCCGGAAAACGGAGGCGGTGGCGGCCGTGCCCACGACGATGGTGGAAAAGGTGGCACTGGTGGGGCCGCCGGAGAAAATCCGGGACGACGTCGCCGCCTGGCAGGAATCGATGGCCACCACCCTGGTTGTCTGGCCAGTGGCGGCGGCGAGCGAGACCGGTCTTTCCGCGGTCGGCACCCTGAGGGCCATGGCCGAGGTCGTGCTGTAATTCGGTAAGGCCCAGGCTGAGGGTACCGGCGAAGCCGCGTAGCGCCGGCGGCGGCGGCTCGGTAACCAGCCTCACAATCACGGGGAGAGGTGGTCGATCCCCATTAGGCTCTAGGGCCATGGCAACAAGTAGCCAAAGTTTGCGGGTCGCCCTGGACAAACTGATCATGCCGTACGTGCGCATGATCACCCGGTCCGTCGATGATAAAGGCACCGCCCTGCGCGAATCGCTGCAGTCCTCGGTCAGCGACGAGTCAAGGGGCGTTCGGGACGCCTTACAGTCTTCCGTCACCGATGAAGCCAGGGGCGTCCGGGACGCGCTGCAGGCTTCGATAACCGACGAGACCGCGGCAGTGCGAGAGTCGCTCAGCGACGAGGCCAGAGGCGTCCGGGACGCGCTGCAGGCTTCGCTGACCGACGAGAGCGCAGCCCTGCGGGAGTCGCTCCAGTCCTCGCTGAGCGATGAGGCCAGGGGTGTCCGGGACGCGCTCCGAGAGTCGCTCGGCGACGAGGCCAGGGCCATCAGGGATTCCGTCGTGGGGTCCGTGATGGACGAAACGCGGGCCCTGAGGGAAACCGTCGTCGGGTCGGTCGTCGACGAGTCGAGGGCGGTC
>JASHVH010000036.1 GCA_030039575.1 Acidimicrobiales bacterium
TCGGAGGCGCTGAACGTGCGGAGGGCGAGACGGTAGCGCAGGTGCGGCTCCAGTACCCGCACCCGGCCCTCGTCGAGCCTCTGCGTGGCCAGCAAGAGGTGCACGCCCAGGCTCCGTCCCAAGCGGCCGATGGCATTGAAGATGTCGGCGAAGGCCGGGTCGGCTTCCAGCAGTTCACCGAACTCGTCAACGATGACGACGAGGTACGGCAACGGCCCCGGCTCTTCCCCTGGGGCGGGGTTGGGGCCCCCGCCTCCCGGGGCGGGGATGGGGCCCCCGCCTCCGGGAGGAGCCTGGGGTTGGGGCCCCAGGCGGGCTAAGTAGGCATGGTATTCGCCGATGGAGCTGAGGTCGCCGGCGTCACGCAGCAGCCTCTGGCGCCGCTCGAGCTCGCCGGCCAAAGCCGCCTTGACCCGGGCGATCAGGTCCGGCTCGTCGGCCAAGTTGGTCACTAGGCCGGCCACATGTGGCAGCGGCTCGAGCCCGGCGAAGGCCGCTCCGCCTTTGAAATCGACCAGCAGGAGGTTGACCAGCCCGGGGTCGTGACGGGCGGCGAGCGCAGCAGTCACGCTGCGCAGTAGCTCGCTCTTGCCCGACCCGGTGGCCCCGACCATTATGCCGTGGGGGCCCATACCGCCCAAAGCGGCCTCCTTCAGGTCGAGCTCCACGGTGTTCCCGACCTCGTCACGGCCAATGGGCACACGCAGGAGCTCCCGCAACTGCCGGCCGCGGGCGCCGGCGACCTGGGAGAGCGCCAAACGCGGCCCGGCCGTAACCACCGACGACGGGTCCTCGGCGCCAAGGAGCTCGCACAGCCGCACACTGTCGCCGACGGTCGCCGAGGAACCCTCCCACCCCAGCCGGAGGGGGGCAAGCCGACGCGCTATGCACAGGGCCAACTGGGGGCCCAACTGGTCGGGGTGCACCCGGGCTTCGACCCGCCCGCCGGGGCCACCCTCCACGTAGAGCAAAGTGCCGTCTTCGGTGAAGGAGGCCGTCGCCCCGCTCGTCGATGGCACTTGTTCGGGACTGTTCACGATCACAACGACGCTGACCGCCGCATCCGGCCCGTGGGCCATCAGCGCATCGAGAGCCGGATTGGACCGTTCCGGACGCCAGCCATCGACCACGACGACGACGTGTTCCCAGCCGAAGCCCCCACCGTCAGGCTGGTTGACCGCCCGGGCATGCTCGAGGCGCAACCGGACCAGGTCACCGGTCAGCTCGGCGAAGGCCAGGGGATCGGTGGTCACCGACCGGCGGGCGCGCCCGAAGCCCTCGCCGCCCTGAAGCGCCCGACAGTGAGGTAGCCACTTGAGCCAGTCCCAGCTATCGACCATGTCTGGGGGGAAAAGGCCGGCGATGCGCAGGTCGCCCGGCCCGTGGAGGCCCGCCAGAGAGGCGAGCCAGGCCGCCACCATCTGCCTGGCCCGGGCCGCCATGTCGGCCCCGGGGGCGACCACCGCCATCACCCCGAGCCGCGCCAGGGGCGCCGTCACCGGCGCCGACGCCACACCCGCACTGGCGCGGACCACTCTTTCGACCACCCTGGCCAGCTCGGGATCGGGCTCCGTCAGGGCCGGTCCCTGCTCTCCCGCCACGACAGGCCGGGCGGCTGCCACGCGCCCGAGGCCGAGGCGCACCCAGGCAAAGTCGGGGTCCGAGCGCCGGCGTTCCCACGTGCCGTCGCCCGCTTCTATGAGGCCGAACAGCTCTTCGGGACCGGGGTAAAGGCCGTGCAGCGCGGCCAGTTGCAGCTCCGACGCGCGCTGCGATTCTGCGGCGGCGTCGCCGACGACCTCGAGGTAGCGCGTCCTGGTGCGCGCCCACCGGCGTTTTTCGTCCCGGTTGCCGGCCAGCTGCGCCCCGAGCGTCGCACCGACCATGCTGACGACCATCAGCCCGATGACGATCAAATACAGGAGCGAGCGCACGACGAAGGCGAACCCCACCATGGCCAGCGACCCCACCACCGGGAGGAGCATTTGCCATCGTCCTCCCCCGGCCGCCTGACGCGCCGCCGGGATGGGGCCCAAGACAATGGGGCCCGGCTCGACCGAGAGCGGCCAGGCCCGGGCCGGACGGTGCAAGCGCAGACCGCCGGCGCCGATATGTTCGCTCCCTCCCCGCCCGGCGTCACCCGTTCTCCGGGGGTCGGTCGGGCGGTCCTGTCGAAGGAGGCCGGCACCGATAACACCAGCAATGCCGGCCGTTGATCGCTCCACATCGTTGTTCTAATCGCGAACAGTTAGGCGTGGGCGAACTCTTCATACAATCAAAACACCTCTTCACACAATCAAAACACCTCTTCACACAATCAAAACACCTCGGCCCCGCAGGCCTGTCCCGCCTCCGTCGCCGGCGCACGTTGGGCGACAACATTGCGTGGTCTTGGATCACCTCATCTGGAGGATGCCGCCCGCGGCCGTGAGCGCGACGATTAGTAGGCCGGTCGCTGGGCCGGCCGTGACACTGGCAGAGCAACGCTCAACCGAGCCCGACCTGACAAGGATGCGCACATGCCTGAAGACGACTCCCCCGTCCTCGATACCCTCGCCGAAATGACCGCCGCCTCTATCGAGCACAGCGACCTCGAAGCGCGCGAACACATGCTCGTCCGGATCGCCGCCCTTGTCGCGGTGAACGCCCCGGCCGTGTCTTACTTGCTGAACGCGGGCACGGCCGCCGATGTGGGCGTCACCCTCGACGACGTCCAAGACGTCCTTGTCGCCGTCGCCCCCATCGTCGGTACCGCCCGGGTCGCCAGGGCCAGCGGCAACATCGCCAAGGCGCTCGGATTTGCCATCGCGGTGGCCGAAGCGGAACTCGAGGCCGAGCTGGCGGAGGAGGACGCCGGGTAGGCCGAACGACGTCACTTCAGGCCGCGGCGCCGACCGCGGCTTTAATCCGCGGGCCCGGGCCGGTCGCCGGTCCAGTACGGCTCGGGCCTGGCGTCGGCCCGGAGGCCGGGCCATTTGTCGCCTTTCCGGCCAAGAGCCGGTGGGAGCCGGCGCGGGCTTGGGGCGTGCCGCGGCCGCGGCCTTGGCGGTAGCCTTATGGGTAGCGGTAACCGGGGAACTCGACCTTTAACAAGGGGTGCGCACAGCGCCATGAGGAAAATCACCAAATCGCTCGTTGCCGTGGCGATCAGCGTCGCCCTTCTCGGGGGCTGCGGTGGCGGGGGCACCGAAGCGGCGGTCAAAGACGTTTGCAACGCCAGCACCGATCTGCACAACGCCGTCGACACGGTCAAAACCGACGTCACCAGCTTGAACTTCGGTAAGGCCAAGGACGAGCTGGCCAATGTCAAAAAAGCCTTCGACAACTTGGTCGACTCGGCCAAGAAGCTGAAGGGCGAGGAGGCAAAAACCCTGCAGCCGAAGATCGACTCGCTCAAAACCAGCATAGGCAACCTGACAAACGTCAGCTCCCTGAGCGAGTTGTCCACCAGCTTGAGCACGATTTCGTCACAGATCCAATCCCTTTATTCCGAAATTACGAACACGCTCAAGTGCCCTTGACCTAGGGAGGCCGCGGCAGTACCTCTCGAGCGGTGCCTACTGCTGGGAGCGCGTACGCCCTTTGTGCTCGGCTGGAGGGCCGTCCTGCCAGAGACGGCGTCCTGGACGCCGGCGCTCGCTAGAGTGCCGGGCGTGAGCACCCCCATCGACGAACGGGAACGCCTGCTGCTCTGCGACCTACTGGAGGAGCTCGGGCCCGATGCGCCGACGCTGTGCGAAGGGTGGACTACGGCCGACATGGCCGCTCATCTGGTGCTGCGGGAGCACTTCCGGCGCTGGGGCGACGACCGCCGCGCCGCCGAAAAGGCGAAGGGGTACTCGAACCTGGTCTCCAGACTGCGGGCGGGCGCCCCGGCGCCGTGGCGGATCCCGGGTGTCCGCACTCTGGCTAACGGGCTCGAGTACTTCATCCACGACGAGGACGTGCGCCGGGCAAACGGCCTTGGTCCCCGAGATGACATACCCGACCTGGAGGATCTTTCCTGGCGCATGGGCGGGTTCCTCGGGCGCCGCCTGGCCCGCACCGTCCGCCCGTTCGGGCTCGAGCTTGTCACCCCGGACGGACGGCGACGGGCTTTTGGCCCGGGCGTGAGGGCGGTTTTGAGCGGTCGCCCCACCGAGCTTGTGCTCTACTTGGCGGGCCGCCGGTACGCCGCAAAGGTGAGCCTCAGTGGCCCGGCCGACGCCGAGGCTGCGGTCCAACGAGCCCAAACGAAGCTCTGATTGCCCGGGTGTACACTTCGCCCACGCAAGGCACAAGCCGGGAGGGGCAATGTTCAAGAGGCAAAACGGGGTTAACGGCTGTCACCGGCCGGCAGCGGGCCGGTCAACCGTCCATGGGCTCCCGGCCAAGGGACCGGTCACAGGGGCGCTCATCCTAAGCGTGGTGGCCGTGACGGGCACAGTCGGTTTGTCCGCGGCGGGGGCGTCGGCTGCCACCGATGGCACCGTTTTCGTCGCCAACTTCGGCGGAGCAGGGGCGAGCGGGATGGGAGCGACCGGATCGGTCACTTCGTACGGGTCCGGCGCCACTGGCAATGCACCCGCCCTGCGCACTATTGCCGCCAAGATAAACGCTCCTCAAGGGGTCGCTTTTGACCACTCCGGCCACCTGTGGGTGGCCAACTCCAACACCAACACACTGTTCGAGTACACGAAGAGCGAACTGGCCAAGGCCTCCCCCACGCCCCTCGTCACCATCTCCTCCAATTCGTCCGGCAGCCTGAGCGGGCCGGGCGGGCTGGCCTTCGACCGCTCCGGCAACCTGTGGGTGGCCAATACGAGCGTCAGCACGGTGGTCGAGTACAGCCACAGCCAGTTGGCCAAGTCCGGCGCCCCGACCCCGGAAGTTACGATCTCCAA
>JASHVH010000452.1 GCA_030039575.1 Acidimicrobiales bacterium
GGGGTGGCGGAAAACGCTGCCTACCTCAAACAAACTGAACGCGCTGGCCTGCCGCTCATTGTTGAACCGTGCCGCGCCGAGGAGACCGGGCAGCAGAGATGTGCGCAGTAGCCGTTCCGACCGGTCAAGCGGGTTCTCGACCTCCAGCGCCACCGCCGGGTCGAGCCCCGCCCGGGCCAGGTCGGCGTCCGAAACGAAGGTTTTCGTCCAGGCCTCGTTGGCCCCCGTGCCGGCCAGGATCTCCCGCACCCGGCGGCGCCCTTTTTGATAACCCGTCAGGCTCACAGCCGAAGCAGGCCGCGCCGGGAGGGACCGGGTGATGTTGTCGTAACCGTAGATGCGGGCGATTTCTTCTATGAGGTCGATCTCGCGGTTGCAGTCCGGACGCCATGTCGGCACCGTCACGTCGTAGGTCGCGTCGCCCGTGGCCGATGGTTCGAAGCCGAGCGGCTTCAGGAGGTCGGCGCATTCCTCGGGGCTCAGGTCCGTCCCCAAGACGGCGTTTGCCCTCGCTGTCCGCAGCCTTATATGTACTGGGCGGGGCAGGCTTATGAGGACGTCGGTCGTCTCCCCCCGGCGCACCGATGGCCCGAGCAACTCGACGAAACGGTCGACGGCGGGCAAGGCCAGTTCTATATCGACGCCGCGCTCGAACCGGGTGCGAGCCTCGCTCAGGAGCCCGAGACGTTTGCCTGTGGCCGAGACGGCCTGGGGGAGGAAGTTGGCCGCTTCCAGCAACACCGTTGTCGTCTCAGGCGAAATCTCCGCCGTGGCCCCGCCCATTATCCCGCCGATACCGACGGCCCCGCCTTCGGCGTCTGCGATGACGCAATCATCCGCGGACAAGCGGCGGGTGACGCCATCGAGCGTGACCATCTCCTCGCCCTCCTGGCCGCGCCGTACGAGCAGCCCCCGCCCCGCCAGCCGGTCGAGGTCGTAGGGATGGTTCGGCTGGCCGAGCTCCAGCATCACGTAGTTGGAGACATCGACTACGGGGCTGATGGGCCGCATCCCGGCCAGGGTGAGCCGGCGCATTACTATCGGCGCCACCACGGCCCCGGCCACCCCTTCTATGACCGTACCCGTGAACCGCCGGCACAAAGTGGCCGCCCCTTCGTCGATCTTCACGTTCGCCCCTTCGACACCCGGAGAAACCACGCGGGGTGCAGTAGGCAGGGAGAAAGGGAGCCGCATCCCGGCCGCCAGGTCGCGCGCAATGCCGGCGATGGAGAAGCAGTCGGAACGGTTCGGGCTAATATCCAGGTCGAAAACAACGTCTTCCCCCAGCCCGAGCACTTCTGCCACCGGTTCGCCCGGGGAAGCCGACCCCGGCGGGAGCACGAAGATCGCCGGGGTGGGGCCCTCGGGGCCGACCCCGAGTTCCGGCGCCGAACAAAGCATCCCGTTTGACCACTCTCCCCGCAGTTTTCGCTTGGAAATCTCGAGGCCGCTGGGCATGACTGTCCCGATGGTGGCCAAGGGGACGAGATCGCCTTCTTTCATGTTGAAGGCGCCGCAACAAATCTGGAGCGCTTCGCCGTCTCCGGCGTCAACATCCACCAGCTGGATCCGGTCGGCGGCCGGATGGGGCCGGGTCGCCAGCACCCGCGCAGCTACGATACCCGGCAACGGCGGGCCGAAAAACTCCGTGCCCTCCACCACCAGCCCGAGGAACGACAGCGCCCGCGCGATTTCTTCGGGCGACCCTTGGACAGGCGTGAAATCACGTAGCCAGGAAAGTGGTGCTCGCATACAGGTTCAAAATTGGGAGAGAAAACGGATATCGTTGTCGAGCAATTCGCGCAGATCGGCCAGGTTGGTCCGGGCGGCGGCCAGGCGGTCGATCCCGAACCCCCAGGCAAAACCGGTGTACTTCTCGGCGTCCACACCGACCGCTTCGAAGACGGCGGGGTTGACCATGCCGCACCCGCCCAACTCCACCCAACCCGACCTCGAACAGGTGCGGCAGCCGACGCCGCCACAAACCCAACAGGTGACGTCGAATTCGGCGGAGGGCTCCGTGAAGGGGAAAAAACTGGGGCGAAGCCTCACGTGGCGACCGGGCCCGAAGAACGCCCCGGTAAAAGCCTCGAGGGCTCCCGCCAAATGGGACATATTTATCCCTTCGTCCACGACAAGGCCCTCGATCTGATGGAAGACAGGCAAATGGCGAGCGTCGGGGGTATCCCGCCGGTAGCAGCGGCCGGGCACGACAGCGTAAATCGGCGGCGGGCGCGACTCCATCAGGCGTACCTGGACAGGCGAGGTGTGCGTCCGCAGCAGGATGCTCTCCGGCTCCCCGACGTCGAGGTAGAAAGTGTCGAACATCCCCCTGGCCGGATGGTGAGGAGGCATGTTGAGAGCTTCGAAATTGTGCCAGTCGTCCTCTACTTCAGGCCCTTCTGCCACCTCGAAGCCCATGGAGAGGAAAATGTCTTCCAGTTCGTCGCGGACCTGGGTGACCAGGTGAAGATGCCCCTCGGGCACCGGCCGGCCCAGTGAACCTGCCAACGGCCCGCCGGAGGTGGCGAACAACCCGGCAACTTCGCTGAGGTCCAACCTTTCTGCCTCAACCAGACGGCGAGCCTCGCGCGCCCCGAGCTCGGTGCTGCGCTCGTCGAACAACTCCTCGAGACGGGCACGGGCCACTTGGACGGCGCGGCCGAGATCTCGCCTCTCGACGGGAGGCAAGTCCCTCAGCGTGGCCGTTATCGCCGCCAATTCACTCCTTTTCCCGAACGCTTCGGGCTCGACGGCACGCAACTCCGCCACAGATCCGGCCTTTTCGATTAGCGCCCGGCCACGCTCGAGGGCATCCTGAACGGCGTTCATTTCCCTGCCAGCTTGCCAGTTCTGGCGCCGTCCTGGCCGACAAATAAGTTCCGGGGCCCGGCTGGGAGCCCGACGGTGGAGCGCAACGGCATATAGGTGATCATTCTGGCCGAGCCA
Source organism: Acidimicrobiales bacterium (assembly GCA_030039575.1). Lineage (GTDB taxonomy): Bacteria > Actinomycetota > Acidimicrobiia > Acidimicrobiales > Palsa-688 > Fen-671. The sequence continues at coordinate 2,950 of JASHVH010000452.1, forward strand.
ATGCGCCAGGCAGGCCCAGGCTGACCCCGGCCGGTCCAGGCGGCCCGTGACGGCGCTGGCGGGCGGCTTCGAAACAAAGGACCGCGGCCGCCATGCCCACGTTGAGCGATTCGGCCCCTCCCGGCATCGGGATACTGACCCAGCCGTCCACGTGCTGGGTGAGTTGCCCAACCGGCAGACCGGCCGCCTCGTTGCCGAACACGAGCGCGCTCGGGCGAGTCAGGTCCAAGGTGGCGTAGTCCACCCCGCCCTCGCTGACCGCCCCCAGCCTGTTTACCCCCCACCCACCTATCTCTTCCAGCACTGCAGGCGCCGGGCCGGCCGTCACGATGGCCACGTGAAGGACCGCCCCGGCCGAGGAGCGTACCGCTTTGGGGTTCCAGGGGTCCACGGAGCCTTCGCAGAAGACCACGCCGTCGGCGCCGGCGGCCCACGCCGAGCGGACGACAGTCCCGGCATTGCCGGGGTCCCGGACGTCGACGCAGACCACGGTCAACTGCGGGCTCACCCCGGCCAGGTCGGACAGGCCGAACCTGGGCGTCTCCACCACGGCCATCACCGGCTGAGGTGTGACTGTGCCGGCGACGCGAGCAAAGACACCGGGCGCCAGTTCGAACACTCGGGCGCCGGCGTCGAGGCTCCGGTCGACCAGGCCGCTAAGCCGCCCGTGTAAGCCGGCCTCGTCCGGCCATGGCGATAGCGGCGCCTCCGGGCCCCCGTCGGCTTGGCCCCCCACCTCGTGGCCCCCCTTGGCCCACTCGCTGTCCAGGAAAACCGCTTCAACTGGGGCCTGAGCATCGAGAGCTTCTTCGAGCAAGTTGACGCCCTCGATTACGAACCTGCCCTCGTCGTTACGCGCACTGCGGCGCCCCAGAAGGCGCCGCAGCCGTTGGACCCGCTGGTGCCGGTAGGCAAGACCGCTCACACCGTTTCAGCGGTCTCCACCGGTGCGGCTTCGTCGGCGGGCACCGTGCCGGCGTCCGCTCTCCCCTGGCTGCCCGCTCGGACTGCCACGTTCGCCGGGCGCTCCGTCTCCTGTGCCGTGAGCGCATCGCGGGCCAGGTCGACCAGGCGGGCGAAGGCAGCTTCGTCGTGAACGGCGAGGTCGGCCAGCACCTTGCGGTCGACTTCTACATCGGCCGCCTTGAGGCCGGCAATAAGCCGGCTGTAGCTAAGGCCGTTGGCCCGGCTGGCGGCATTTACCCTCTGTACCCATAGGCGGCGGAAGTCGCCCTTGCGCGCCCGCCGGTCCCGGAAGGCGTACTGCCCCGAGTGCATCAGTTGTTCGTGGGCGGCCCGGTAGCTGCGGCTCTTGTTGCCGTAGTAACCCTGGGCCGCTTCGAGGACGGCGCGGCGGTGCTTTTTGCTGTGAACGGCGCGCTTTACACGGGCCATCGAGTTCTCCTTTCAGCCCGAGACCGTCAGATACCGAGCAGGCGCTTTACTGAGCGCGCATCACCGGGAGCGACGTCGACTTCCCGTGCCAGCCGGCGGGTACGCTTCGCCGGCTTCTTTTCCAACAGGTGGGACCTCATGGCCTGGCGCCGCCGCAACCTACCGGTGCCGGTCACTTTGAACCGCTTGGCCGCGCCCCTGTCTGTTTTTTGCTTTGGCATCTGGTTGCCTCTCTGGTCTCTATGGCCTCGTCCGGTTGGCCCCCGACAGCCAGCCCTCGCAATCGGCGAAGATAGCGCGTCGAATGGACCCAACAGGGTACCGAAGAGACAAGGTAGCAGAGGTTAGCTTCTGTGGCCCGCCGGGCCCTACGCGGGAGCGCGGGGAGCGGCCGACGCCGCCACCTCTACCTTGGCTGGTCCTCGCTTCGTCGCCGTCGCACCGTTGACGGGTACCACGGTGGCCGCTTCAGTGTCATCCCGGTCAGCCGGCGGGGCACCCGTTGTCAGGGTCGCGGCCGGTGTCGAAGCGGGCGGCGCCGGAGCGGCCGGCGACGTGGTTGCCGGTGCGGACGGTGCCGAAGCCGCTGGGGCCAAGGGACCAGGAGCCTGGGGTGCCGGCGGTGCCGCAGCGGGCGGCTGTGCCGTAGCGGGCGGCGGTGCCGTAGCGGGCGGCGGTGCCTCACCTGATGTGGCGGTGGCCACCTGCGACGTGTCGGCCGCCTTGCGGGCGGCAGCCTGGCGGGCTCTTCTGTCCGGGGCCAGCACCATTACCATGTTGCGCCCGTCGAGCTTGGGCGCCGCTTCGACCTTTGCGATCGAAGAGACCTGCTCGGCCAGGTCGTCCAGGATCTTCATCCCCAGTTCGGGGTGGCTGACCTCGCGGCCACGGAACATGATCGTGACCTTCACCTTGTGGCCCTCTTCGAGGAACCGGCTCACCTGCCGGGTCTTCGTCGTGAAGTCTCCGGAGCCGATCTTGGGCCGGTACTTCATTTCCTTGATGCTGGTACTAGTGGCCTTTTTCCTGGATTCCTTCGCTCGCTGTGCCGTCTCGTACTTGAAGCGGTTGTAATCCATGATCCGGGTGACAGGCGGGTTGGCGTCTGGCGCCACCTCCACCAGGTCCAGGTCCATCTGGCGGGCTATCGCCAGGGCTTCTGGCAGGGCTCTGACTCCCAATTGTTTGCCATCGGGGTCGATCAAGCGAACTTCCCGGGCGCGGATGCGCTCGTTTACCCGATGGTCGTTCAGATCAGTTGTAGTGGCTATTCGGTGTTCTCCTTCTTACTGCCTCGGACATGACCCGGCGCGGGCACCGTCGAGGCTGGGACTGATGGTGGCAACGTACTCAAGTGGCCCGTGAGCAGCGGCTAATACGACGAGCGCCGCGACATTTACGGGCACTGGACAAGCTGGCTAAAAAGAACGGCTGACCGCACCGGGCCGGCATCGGGAGCTACGCACGCTGGCTGGGGCAGTCCGGTCACTTGGACCGGGCCAGGCAACTCTGTCACCTGGACCAGGGTCGGCACTGAGGCCCAGCGACCGCCCACGGGCCAGCCCCTTCGACCACGTCATTTGCAGCATTAGTGTTCCGGTCGACTTGCTGCCAGTAGGTCGCCTCGGCTTGAGTGACCAAATGCCGTCTCATGACCGGCACGATACTGACCGTCTGTGACCGTTACGCGCTACCAGGCTCCCGCTGCCCCTATGACGCTTGCTTGCCCATTTGATCATAGAGTAGCGCAGTGAGCACGCTTTGGACACCGAGCGGAGAACATCCCATCCCGCGACCAGGGGATGAGGAGGACGAGCGTTCGACTGGCCAGCCGGGCGCCGGTCAATCCGGGCCCCGGGGCGGTTCTCCTGGCCCCGGCTCTGCTCGCACCGGGCGCCGGGCCGCGGCGCCAGGCCAGCGCCCTGACGAGCCCTGGGAGCCGACCCCCGAGGAGGCGCGCCTGGCCCAGGAAGAGCTCGACACTATGCGCCAGCAGCTGGCAGAAGCACCCGCCGAGCTCGTCATCGCCAACCATGCGATGGGCCTCTGGGAGCTCGCGGCCCTCCACCTCTCCCAGCAGCCTCCCCAGCTGCCGCAGGCCCAGCTGGCCATAGATGCCCTGACGGCCCTGGTGGACGGCCTACAGGGCCGGCTCGGGGAAGACGAGCGGAGCCTGAGGGACGGGCTGGCCCAGATAAGGATGGCGTTCGTACAGATCCACAACGCCGAGCAGGCCCGGATGGGCGACACGCAGGACAGCAACCGGTAGAGGGGCAGGGCGGGGCCCAAGCTGACTGGGGCTGGGGGGCGGCGGCGAGCGTATGACGGAGCCGAGGTAGCGAGGTAGCGCGGTAGCGCGGCAGCGCTTTGGCGCTTTGGCGCTTTGGCGCTCTCTGGGTGCAGAAAGGGGTTCTGGT
>JASHVH010000453.1 GCA_030039575.1 Acidimicrobiales bacterium
GGCCGAGTGGGACGTGGAAACCCGTGAGAAACGGCCCCGTCCGCCCGGGGCAGCCTCATCACACCACGTGGACGACATCGTGCTTCGTGCCCGGCGCCGAGCCCGCTGACGGAGACAGAGCCGACAACGTCAACCCGCCCGCAATTGGCCGCGGGCGCCGGGAATTCCTGGCGCCTCTGAGAAGTTGACAATATGGCACTCAAGTTTTCGAGAGGGAGGCGTTGGAGCGTGGCCGTTCAGGCCGATTGGTTGGAGAAGGACCTCTATGCAGTGTTGGGAGTAGCGGAGGGCGCGGACAGCAAGACGATCAGCCGCGCCTATCGGAAGCTGGCCCGCGAACTGCACCCGGACACCCACCCGGACGATCCTGAGGCCACGGAACGCTTCAAGGGCGTGACCGCCGCCTATGACGTCCTCGGCGACGAAACCAAGCGCGCCGAGTACGACGACTTCCGGCGCGCCGTGGCCGGGGCCGGCCGGTCGGGCCCCGAGAGTAGGACGTCGACCTGGTCCGACCGTGGTGATTTCGCCGGCAACGACGAGCAGTGGACGACCTTCGACAGCTCTACATGGGCCAACTTCGACCTCGGGGGCATAGACGACCTGCTCGGCGGGGTCATGGGCCGAGCGGGGCGTCGGGCTGCGACCGCGCCGCGGCGGGGCAATGACATCGAGGCGGTCCTGGACCTCGGCTTCGAGGACGCCGTCCACGGGCTGATGACCGAAGTGACCCTCAGCCGGCCCGATGGCCCACACACGTTCAAGGTGCGCGTGCCGGCAGGAGTGGACGACGGTCAGAGGATCCGCCTGGCGGGCAAGGGTGGCCCGGGGACCAACGGTGGGCCGCCGGGTGACCTCTACGCCGTCGTGCGCGTGGCCGGCCACCCCGTGTTCGGGCGCAGTGGCCTCGACCTGACGGTAGAGGCGGCGATCGGCTGGCCGGAGGCGGTCCTCGGCACAGAGGTCGACGTGCCGACCCTGGGCGGGCAACCCGTCCGGGTGCGCGTCCCGGCCGGGACCCCGCACGGGCGCACCCTCAGGGTCCGCGGCCGCGGGGTACGTAGCGACAAGCGCACTGGAGACCTCCTGGTCGGGATCCGCCTGACGGTCCCCGATCACGTCACGGACGACCAGCGCCAGGCCGTCCAGGCCGTCGCCGACGCGTTCCGCGCCGCTTGATGACCCTGAGGTCGGGCTCGTTCCTTGGCGATCAGGGGAGCGTGTAGGCAACCAGCTGCGGGTGGCCACTGGGGCCCGGGGGAGGCGTCTCGGGGCCGCCGGCGGGGACGAGCACCGTGTTGCCGAAGACGGCGATGGGCGCGTTGGCCGACGTGGGCAGCTGGTGCCGGTAGACGACGGCGCCGGTGGCCCGGTCGAGGGCCATCAGCACCCCGTTGTACAGGTCCGTGAAGACCAAGTCATTGGAGACCGTGGCCGCGCCGAGAGGAAACTCGGGGACCTTGGTGTCCCATTCGACCTTGCCGGTGGCGAGGTTGAGCGCCTCCACCTCCCCGCTGGGGAGTACACCGGCCGACTTGTTGCCGTCGACTGAGTTCAGGGTGGTGGCAATGACCGGGAGGTCGAGGGTGGCCACGTACACGGAACCGTCCGCCACAGCCAGGTTGGACAGCACCCCGCCGAGGGGCCCGGGCTCGATCGTATAGGGCAGCGTGACCTTCAGCTTGTGCAGCACCGCCAGCTCGGCGTCGTTGTCGTGCCCGTTGTGCTCGCCGACCGGTGTCTTCCAGATCAGCGCCCCGGAACGGGCGTCCAGCTCGTAGACATAACCCACTTTCCCGGCCGCAATGATCACCGGTGCCCCTCGGACAGAAGTCGAGACCGGCGAGGCCTGCAGGTCGTGGTCCTCGAAGTCGTCCGGCACGGCCTGGTAGTACCAGCGCACTTTCCCGGTCGCCGCGTCCAGGTTCACCTCGCTGTCGGTGTAAAGCTGCGGCAAGGGGTACTTGATCGCGGATGCGATGCTCTGGTACGGGTTCCCGATACCAAACGTGACCGAACCGTCGCTGCCGACCAGGGGCGTCTCCCAGGCCCCGCCGGAACCGACCCCGAGAGCCTGCACCCCTGGGGACGACTGGATGACCGTGTTGAACTCCCACAAGAGGTGGCCGTTGCCGGCATTGAGCGCCATCAACACGCCGCCGCCGGCCGCCGGCCCGTGCGCGCTGGCCAGGAAGACCCGCCCGCCGGCCACCTGCGGCTGGATCTCGAACGCTCCTTGACCGGTGTGCAACAAGCTGCGGTCCACCCAGACCACCTTGCCGGTAGCGGCGCTGAGCGCGAAGACAGAGGTCGATGTGTCGCCGTACACCGTCCCATTCGCGACCGCCACCCCGTCTGGCCCGGGGCCGCTCGTCTCCGGGAGGTTGACCTGGTACTCCCACTTCAGCTCGCCGGTGGCGAGCGAAAGCGCGTACACGTTGGCGTCCTGGTCTTGCAAGTACACCACACCGTCCTGCACGACTGGGCCGGCAGTGAGCGAGCCGTAGGGCGGCGTGCCAGCCGCGGCCGTGCCCGCCAGCTTGAACGCCCAGGCTTCCTGAAGCTTCGAAACGTTCGCCGACGTGATGGCCGAGCCCGGCGCCACCCTGCTATTGGCCAGGTCGCCATTTGGGTACGGCCACTGTCCCGAAGGCGGTGTGGCGCCCGCGAAGGTCGTGGTGACCGGGGCAGAACTGGTCCCTTCTGCGCCCGCCGCGGAAGACGTGACCATCGAGCCGACCAGAGCTGCCGGGACGAGCACGCACGCTCTGAGAGATGCCCGCCGAGTCAATCTCGTTCTCGTCGGGCCCATCGGCCGCCCTGCAAGGCCGAGTTCGCTGGGACCGGTGGGCCCGCCCAGCCCGCCGTTGCGCCCCTTGCGAGGGGGCTTGTCCGCTGTCACTCGCCTGGCCAGGCCGGGCGCCGCGTTGGTCAACCACCCAGCTGGCTCCCGGGCCGGATGCACCCCGGCCTCTCCGTTGTTCGTCACGGGTCCTCGCTTTCCTCTGAGACGTACCCATATCAAACTGATATCACTTTCGCCTAACAAAACTGATATCACTTTCGATCGGATCGGTCAAGCGGCAATTACGGTTGGCTAAATGGCCAACATCGGTGTGGTGATCCCAAGCCCCTTGCCCGCCGGCATGGCGCTCCCGGACATAGCCTGTTTGTCCCGAGAGGCCGAGTCGGCCGGCTTCGACTGCATCTGGGCGGAGGACCACCTGGCCAGCGGGGACGCCGCGGTCCTGGACCCGATGTGCGTCCTGGCAGCCGCGGCGGCGGCCACCCACACTATTGAGGTCGGCTCGGCGGTTTTCGTGCCTTCGTTGCGCAACCTGGCCTGGGCCCTCAAACAGGTCGCCACCTTGCAGCTCATCGCCGGTGGCCGTCTTCAACTGGGAGTGGCCCTGGGGGCCGCTAGCGAAGAAGAGTACGGCCTTGCCGGCTTCACCCGCTCGGGCCAGCGCCAGCGCACCGACGACTTCCTTGGTGTCCTGGCGAGCGTGCGCCGAGGTGAACAGGACGAGGTGGCTATGCCCCCGAACGCAAGGGCATTGCTTTTGGGCCCGGCGGTGAAGGTGCCACCGCTGTGGGTGGGCGGGACCTCCCCGGCCGCCCTGCGCCGTGCGGCCCGTTTCGGTGACGGCTGGTTGTCGGGCCTTCAGACCCCGGCCGAATTCGAGGCTTCCTTGCGCCGCTTGCGCCAATTGGCGGAACAGGAAGGCCGCCAATGCCCGCAGGCCGGGATAGTGCTCCACGTAGCAGTCGGCGCCGGTTCTTCGGACGACCTTGCGGCCGGGTGCGCTGCCCTCATCGGGTCGTCTTACGGCCTGTCCGCTCAGCGCGCCGAAGAACTCGCCATTGGCGGTACGCCCCAGCGCGTGGCCGACGAGCTCGGTCGCTTCTTGGACGCGGGTGCAACTCGGGTCGCCGTTGTCAGTGACGTCCTGCCTTGGTCCGAGACCTGGCCGATGCTGGCCCAGGCCCGGCGCGTGCTCATCGGCTGATGGCGGCCTCGAGCCGTGACCGGGCCTGCGCGCACCTTCGGTCCCTGGCCTCAAGCAACGGGTTTTCTCCTCCACTCGCCGTGGGTTTAGGACCGGCGGTGGCGGCAGCGCCGCCGCACTACTGAAGCATCTTGCTCAGTGCCAACCGTGAATTGACGCCCACCTTCTCGAAAACGTGCCGCAGGTGCGTGTTGACCGTGTGCGGGGAGATGAACAACTTCTCAGCTATTTCCTTGTTCGTCCGCCCATCGGCGGCAAGTTGTGCCACCGCCAGTTCGCTCGCGGTGAGAGAGGGCAAGCCCGTACGGGGACGAGTGACCGGCGTGACGCGCCGTCTCAGCCCCAGCTCCCGGAGGCGCCCTCGAGCCCGAGCCGCGTCCCAGCTGGCGCCTACCTCTGTGTTTACCGCCAAGGCTTGGTCCAGTGCCGCAGCGCCCTCATCACCAGCCCCGTCGCTAGCCAAGGCGGCGCCGAGGTCCTCCAGGGCGGACGCCAGGGCCAAAGGGCGGCGCCCGTCGCTGAAGAGCAGTGAGGCGGTCCTGAGGTCGGCGGTCGACGATTGCCATAGGCCTCGAGCGTGAGCGGCGGCGCCGGCCAAGGAGGGTACGCCCGGGCTCAACCGGGACCGCTCTTCGGCCTGCACCACGCCGGCCTCTGCCAATTGGCCGTCCCCCACGGCCATGGCGATCCTTGTCAGCTGCGGGGCATCGGCCGCTTCAAGCGGGTAAGTGGGAAGGGCCAGGAACCTTTGGTCATATCCGAGGGCACACAGCCAACTGTGAGCCTGGACCGGGTTGCCCTGGTACATGGCGTAGAGGGCGAGGTACCACGCGGCGTGGCGTTGTACGCCGGGCGAGCTGGCCTTCATCATGACCTCGGCCATCCGCGCCACCCCAGCGGCAGCCTTGTCGTCACCCAGGTGGATTTTCAATTTCCCCAACGCCACGACGTCACCGGCCACCCCCGGCCCCACGATGTTTTCGGCTCGTTCGAGATTGAACCGCACCTCGAGACAGGTGCCCGCCTCGGCCAACCGGCCGAGCTGCAAGAGTTGTCGGCCTCTCCAGGTCTCGAACACTGAAACGGCCCAGGTCTGGCGGTCTCGTTGGGCGGCCGCCTCCTCGGCTTCTGCAACCTCGAAGGCCTCCTCGAAGCGGTCCAGCACAGCCAGGAACGTGGCCCGGAAATTGGCGGCCAGTGGCTGCCTGGGGTCTCCGGGGCTGTGGGGGAAGAGGCGCTGGGCGGCCTCGAGCGCCTCCAAGGCACCGCGGAAATTTCCCAGCTGGTACTGCAAGACCGACGCCGCTGTTTCAATGGCGAAGCGGCCGCTGTTGCCAGGGCCAGCCTCGACCGCCGCCCGGGCTTTGGGCTCGAGCTGAAGTGCTTCCTCGGTCCGCACCGCCGCCACCACAGCGTGGAACAGCGCGGCCCACAAACGTTGACGCACCTCGGCGCTGAGCCCGGGAAGTGCCAACGCTGCCCTCGCGTTATCTGCTCTGACGTCCGGAGAGAGGTAGAACATATCGGCGATGGCGCACCGCACCCACCCCTCGTCTTCGGCTGAAAGAACGCCCCGGAGAGCGCTGTCGGCAAAGCGCTTTGCTTCATCGTGGGCACCGGCGGCGAACAAGGAGATAGCCCGCCTGGACACCAACGGGCCGATGAGCTCGTGCCCCGGGGGAGTCAATTCCAGCGCCCGGCCGGCCAGGTCGGCGGCAGCGGCAGGGTCGACGGCGGCGAGCGCATCGGCCGCCTCCGTGAGCGTGGCAATAGCGACGTCGTCACCGGTCTCGGCGCTGGCCGCCAGCTGGTGAGCCACTTCGACCGGTAATGCGCCCCTGGACAAGAGCACGTCGACCGCCCGGCGGTCCAACGCCCGGCGCACTGCAGAGGCGACGGTGGACCTGACCCCTTCCCGGATGAGGTCATGGCCAAAGGCCAAGCGCTCGTCCGCGGTGACGAAGATGTCCTCACCCATCAACTCGTCTATAGGCCCCATCAGGTCGGTGATCGGCAGGCCCGACATGCCTGTCAGGTCGTCGAGGGAAAACTTCCTGGCCAACGAGGCGGCCAACGTGGCCACCTGCCGGGCGGCGGGCGACATGCCTGACAGCCGTCGCTGCACGCTGTCGCTGACGCGTCGCGGGACCCGGTCTTGCAACAGGCGAGCTTGGCCCGACTCGATGCCGACCAAACCTTCTGCTCTCAGGCCGCGGAAGAACTCCATTAAAAGAAAGGGACTGCCATGGACGTGCTCGGCT
>JASHVH010000454.1 GCA_030039575.1 Acidimicrobiales bacterium
AGCCGTGCAAACCACTGTCAGGCCGGTCATCGAGGCCAGCACGGACGCTGACAAGGCGTGCTGCGGGCGCTGAACGAGGGCGACGGGGGCGTAGATGACCGCGCACAACGCCAATGCGCTGGTGATCACGGTGGGACCGGGCAGGTCCGACAGGTACCGGTGCAGGATCCAGGGCCCGAGGGCGTAGCCGACTATTACCAGCAAGAGCGAGCTTGCGGCCAAGAGGTCCGAGCCCCTCACGTCGAAACCGACCAGGGCGGCCACACCGGTCACGCCCAGGACCAGGCCGGCGGCCCTGCGCGGGTCGAGGCGGTCCGTACCGGTCACCCGGGCGATGACGGCGCCGGCGATGGGGACGGCGGCGACGAGGAGGCCGGCCAGGGAGCTGGTGATCCTCTTTTCGGCGTTGAACAAGAAGAACCATGGCACCGCCAGTTCGACGAGGGTCAGGGCCACGAGGGCCTTCCAGCGGGCCAGCAGAGGAGCCAGAAAGCCTCGCCTGACGGCGAACGGGGCCAACAGGAGCGCCCCGCCCCCCGTCCTCACGAAGACTAGGAAAGCCGGCGTTACTTCCCGCATGGAAACCCTGATGAGAAGGTACGGGAGGCCCCAAAGGACACCGACCGTAACGAACAGTGCCCAGCCGCGACGCGTCATCGGACGTGTCCCAGCGGCACCTTCCCAGACTAGGTGGCGACCCGGCCCTCACGTCCCCGCATAAACCGGGGCACCGCCTTCGCCCTCACGCTGCTTTAGATGGCGGGCATCCCCGGGACGCTCACGGGCTGGTGGCGGGGGCGGCCAACTGCTCCACCGCTTCTTCGGCCCTCAGGCGGCGGGCGTCACCGCCGCCGGTGCCGCCTTCACCGGGTCCTGGAGGGGGAAGAAGCAGGCGGCGTAGTGCTGGCCGCCGAACGAGGCCAGCGGCGGCTCGTCCTCGGCACACTGGGCCTGAGCCCGGGGGCAACGGGTGCGGAACGGGCAGCCCGAAGGGGGGTTGAGCGGCGACGGCAGCTCGCCCCTGATCGGGATGGCCGTCCGGGAGCGTTGCACGGACGGCTTGGGGACCGGGATGGAGCCGATCAGGCCGGACGTGTAGGGGTGCGCCGGCCGGGCGTAAATATCGTCGCTGGTACCGATCTCGACCAACTTGCCCAGGTACATGACCGCGATGCGGTCGGCCAGGTAACGCACCACCGACAGGTCGTGGGAGATGAAAACGTAGCTCAGCCCGTGGTCTACCTGGAGCCGCTTCATCAGGTTGAGGATCTGGGACCGGATCGACACGTCCAGGGCCGACACCGGCTCGTCGGCCACGATCAACCGTGGGTTGAGGGCCAGGGCACGGGCCAAGCCGATGCGCTGGCGCTGACCACCGGAGAACTCGTGCGGGTACAGCTCGACCGCGTGGGGCGGGAGGCCCACCTCCCGCAGCAACGCCGCCACCTTCTCTCGCTGTTCGGCCGCAGACCCGATGCCCTGGACCACCAGCGGTTCCCGGATGATCGTCCCCACCCGCATCCGGGGGTCGAGGGACGAGTACGGGTCCTGGAACATGAGCTGCAGGTCGCGGTGGCGCCGGCGCAGCTGGGCTCCCTTCAGCCGGGTGAGGTCCGTCCCCTCCACCAAAACGGAGCCCGCTGTGGGCGGTTCGAGGCCCACGATCAGCCGGCCGAGGGTCGACTTCCCACAACCGGACTCGCCCACGACGCCCAGGGTCTCGCCCTGGTGCATGTCCAGGTCGATACCGCGCACGGCCTGAACGGCCCCAATTTTTCGCTGCATTACGGCCCCGGCGGTGACGGGGTACTCCTTGCGGACCCCACGCAATTGCAGGATCACAGGAGCTTCCGTCGCCGGCAGCCTGGTAGCCAAGGCGCCGGCCAACGGGTCGGCCGGGCCCCCGACCCCGCCTGGCCCGCCGGCCGGTACGGCCGCTCCGCCGGGCCCGCCGTTCCCCGTGAAGGGGGCCTGGAGGGCGACCGGCGAGAGCCTGTCACCGGGGTGCCTGTCGCCGGGGTGCCCCTCGCCGGGATGCCCGTCGCCCGGGTGGCTGTGGCCAGACTGGCCGTTGCCAGACTGGTTGCCAGATTGGGCCAGCCGGCCGTTGGCAGCCGCCGTACCGGTCAGCGGCACCGACACGGCACCGACCTCGACGAGCGGGGCCGCCTCGGCCCCCTCTCCGAGGATGTCGCCCGCCCCAACGATCTCTTCCACCGCCCGGTCCACGGGATGGAAACAGGCGTAGAGGTGCCCGGCGTCGTTCCCGGCCAGCGGCGGCTCCTCGGCCCGGCACACCTCGGTGGCGTAGCGGCACCTCGGTGCGAACCGGCACGCCTTGAGGGGCCGGGACAGGTCGGGCGGCAGCCCGGGGATGGCGTAAAGGCGCTGGGACTTGTCCTGGTCGAGCTGAGGTATGGAAGCCAGCAGTGCTTCGGTGTAGGGGTGGTGAACGTCCTCGAAGAGCCGTTCCGTCGTTGAGCCTTCGACGATCTCGCCGGCGTACATCACCATTGTCCGGTCCGCGTGGCCGGCGATCACGCCCATGTCGTGGGTGATCAAGAGGATGGCCATGCCCAAGCGCTTTTTCAACTCGTCCAGCAACGCCAGGATCTGAGCCTGGATGGTCACGTCGAGAGCGGTGGTGGGCTCGTCGGCTATCAGCAACTTCGGTTCGCAGGCGAGCGCCATGGCGATCATGACCCGCTGGCGGAGGCCTCCGGAAAGCTGGTGCGGGTAGTCGCGCAACCGCTCGACCGGGTTGGGCATGCCGACCAGGCCGAGCACTTCCGCCGCCCTCGCCAGCCCCTGCTCCTTGGAGACCTTTTTGTGCAAGATCACGCTTTCGGCGATTTGACGGCCGATCTCCATCGTCGGGTTTAGCGAGGTGAGCGGGTCCTGGAAGACCATGCCCACCTCGTTGCCGCGCACAGAGCGGATCTCATCGTCGCTCATGGCGGTGAGGTCCTTGCCGTCCAGGTGGATCGAACCGCCGACGATATGGCCGCCATTGGGCAGCAGGCGCATTATGGACGATGCCGTCATTGACTTCCCGCAGCCGGACTCCCCCACCAGGCCGACTGTCTCTCCCTGCCCGATATTGAAGCTGACGCCGTCGACCGCCTTCACCACGCGCGTGCGGAGCCGTATTTCGGTACGCAGGTCCTTTATTTCCAGGACGTTCATTATTAGGGCTGCACCTTGTTCAGCGCTCCTGCAAGCGCACTTCGAAACTGTCGCGAAGGGCGTCGCCGATGAAGTTGAACGCCACGACGATGAGGATGATCATTACCAGGGCCGGGTAAACCTCCCACCAGTAACCGTCCGATAGGAAACTGCTGCCCTGGGAGAGCATCCCGCCCCACGTGGGCGTGGGCGGCGGGAGGGCGAAACCGAGGTACTGCAGCACGGCCAGCACCAGGATGGCGTCGGCCACCTGGAAAGTGGCATTGACGATGATCGTGCCGAC
>JASHVH010000455.1 GCA_030039575.1 Acidimicrobiales bacterium
TCTACGGCCGCTTTTGGCCACACCGCCCGGATGTCCCTGGTCGTCCTCCTGCCCGCCATAATCCTGGCCATGTTCGTCGGCAGCGAGCTCGGCGTCATCGAGGCGACGTACCAACCGATGAAGATCGCCGCCGCCGAGGCGCAGTGGAACAGTTGCCAGCCGTGCTCGTTTTCGATGTTCCAGGTGGGCGGTGGTAACGGGGACCACACGCCGACGCAGATCATCGAGATCCCCCACCTCTTGTCGCTTCTCGCCACCAACTCCTGGAACGGTGCGGTCGAGGGCCTCAACCAGGTAAACGCCCAGTACCAAAAGAAGTACGGTCCCGGCGACTACGTGCCGAACGTCTTCATCCAGTACTGGTCCATGCGGGTCATGGCTTATATAGCCGCGCTGGTACTGCTGCTTTCGGTCTGGGGAGGGTGGGCGGTATGGCGGCGCCGGCTGGAGCACTCTCGATGGTTCCTGTTCGCCGCCACCTGGGCGGTTATCTTGCCGTTCTTCATGAACACGGCCGGTTGGCTGCTGACGGAGAACGGCCGTCAGCCCTGGATCGTCCAGGGCCTCATGCTGACGAAGGACGGGGTGTCCACCCTGAGCTCGACCTGGGTCATTATCACGCTGGTGATATTTGTCCTTACGTACGGGATCTTCGGAGTAGTCGACGGCGTGCTGATGGTCCGTTACAGCCGAAGAGAGCTCTCGGAGGAAGAAGAAGGCCAGCCCGCGCACGCCGGCCCGGGCGGGGCCGTGACGGCGCCGGACGAGACCCCGGTCTTAACCTACTAGGAGGACGATATGGGACTACAAGTCTTTTGGTTTATAGTCATAGCGTTCTTCTGGACGGGCTTTTTCATCCTCGAAGGTTTCGATCTTGGCGTCGGCGCCCTGCACATGGTCGTGGGCAAGACCGACATCGAGCGCCGGGTGGCCATAAATAGCATCGGCCCCTTCTGGGACGGGAACGAAGTCTGGTTGATCGTGGCCGGCGCCGGCACGTTCGCGGCCTTCCCGCTGTGGTACGCCAGCATGTTCTCTGCTCTCTACTTGGCGGTCATGCTGGTGATCCTGGCCCTTATCATCAGGGGCGTCTCCTTCGAGTACCGGGGCAAGTTGACCAGCCCGCGCTGGCGGGCGACCTGGGACTGGATGATGACGATCGGGAGCCTCCTCCTGCCGCTGCTCCTCGGCATTGCGCTCGGTGACCTGCTGGAGGGGTTGCCTATCAACAGCCAAGGCAATTACACAGGGAGCTTTTGGGACCTCTTCACTGGCTACGGCGTTTGGTTCGGGGTCACGTTGTTGGCGCTGTCGCTGGCTCACGGTGCTGCCTACCTCAACTTGAAAACCACCGGGGTGGTGCAAGAGCGCGCCCACCGCCTGGCGGGGCCATTATCGTGGGTGGCCGCCCTGTTCGTCCTCGGCTTTGTCATCTGGACCCACCTCCAGTCCAATCGCGGTGTCTTCCCCAACCCGATCCAGATAATCGCCTTCCTTTTGGTGGTGGGCGCAGCATGGGCCGTCCGAGACGACTACCACGGCTGGGCGTTCGCCGCTACTACTGCGGCGATCGGCGCCACCGTGATCGCCCTCTTCGTGACGCTGTACCCCGATGTCATGGTGTCGAGCACCAATTCCGCCTACAACCTGACGGTGTCCAATGCCTCGTCAGAACATTATTCCTTGGTCGTGATGACGGTCGCGGCGCTCATCTTTACCCCACTGGTCCTCGCCTATCAGTCGTGGAGCTACTACGTTTTCAGGGCCAGAGTAAAGGGGCCGGCGGCCGACGCGCCTCCATCGGCCCCGTCCACGCCGGTCTCAACTGGCGCAGGGTCATCCGGCGCAGGTCCGTCCGGTTCGCTCGGCGTGGCCCTCGAGGGAGATGGCGGCCAAACCTGATTTTCTTCGGGAGTTCAGGTAGTGGTGGCCGGGGAGACCGACAACGCGCTCGAGGGCCTCTGTTGCCGAGCCACCAAGAGCGCGAGCAGGCCCATGACGGCGACGGCGGCGGCGGCAACCCTGAACAGCGCGGGGAGCGATACCACTCGTTGGAGGGCGCCGGCCCCGAACGCGGCCAGGCCATAACCGACTTGGTAAGCCGCGATGAGCCATCCTGTCGCCAGTTCGACGATGCTCGGGAAGGTCGATTCACCGTAACCGATCGTCATAGGGAAGAAACCGGAACAAGCGAGGCCGCCAAAGGCGAACACTCCTATACCCGCCGCCGCCGTGTGGGCCAGCGGCGCGAGCACGAGCGCGACCGCTATTGCCCACGGCAGCACGACGTAGATGTACGTGGAACGCACCCGGTCCGAGACCACGGCAATGGCGAAGCGGCCGATGGTCACGGCCGCCCAGAACACGGCTAAGGCGTTTTGGGCCGACGTCGCCACTACGCCCTTGTCGACCAACAATGTGGTCCCCCAGTTGCCGAACATCGTCTCACCGATGCCATAGATGACGAGCGCTCCCGCGAACACCCAGAACAGGGTCGGGATGCGGGCGGGAGCCGCTCGTGCTCCCGCCGGCCGTTCGCTACCGAGGCCAGGGAGGCCCATGGGCTGGGCCAGGGCCAGGACAATGAGCACTACGAGGCCGGCGGCGGCCAATAGAGGGAGGTACCACCATTGCCCCAACTTGGTGAAGAGCGAGATGAGGAACGGGGAAAGCGCGGTGCCGAGCCCGAGCAGTACGTTGAGCGCGGTCAGGGCGACATCTCTGCGCTCGGGCATAAACGCGCCCGCGTACGTACTTATCGACCCGAGCGTGAGCCCAAAACCGAGGCCCAAGGTGGCCGTCGCCACCAGCAGCATCGGGTAGGCGATGGCGTCGGTCTTCAATGGCACGCTGCCGGCCAGAAGGCCCATGGACACGGTGTTGGAGACAAGCCCGGCCAGCAGCACCCATTTCAACGGGAGCCGCCGGGCCAGGTTGGGAAGGGCCAGGGACCCGCCAATGGCCAGCGCCACCTGGGGGACAAAAAGGAGGCCGTACTGAGTCCTTGACAGGTCATAGCCGGTCTTGGAGGTGAGGATGGTGGCTGCGGCCGGGAAGGCCACCAGGCTGAGGCCCTGGAAGAGGCCAATGACATAGACTGTCAAGACTTCGGGCCGCCCCGGCCGTTGCGGGGCCCGTGGCGACGTCAACGGGCCCGGCCGGCGGTGTACGCAGGCATCGTGGCTCCTCCTTACCCGAGGTCGCGAACGCCTACACGACTGGCATTTCGCGCCCCGATGCTACCGGAGGCGCGAACCCCACCGCCAGAGCCAAGCCGGCGGTCGGTAAGTTGGTCGGCGGGCGCCGGCGAAAAGCAGGAAACCAGCTGGCCAAAGGGAAATACGACGACAGAAAGGGCGCTTGATATGGCAGACGGAACGGATATGCGGTTCACTCACCTGGGTCGCAGCGGCTTGAGGGTCAGCCGGCTGTGCTTGGGCACGATGAACTTCGCCTGGAAGACCAACGAACCGGACTCGTTCGCCATCATGGACCGCGCCCACGAGGTCGGGGTCAATTTTTTCGACACGGCCAACGTGTACGGCAACGCCAGGGGCGAGGGCCTTACGGAGAAGATCATCGGGCGCTGGTTCGCTCAGGGCGGTGGTCGCCGGGAGCGCACTGTCCTTGCCACCAAGGTCTACGGGAGCATGGGCGATTGGCCGAACGACGAGAAGCTCTCGGCCCTCAACATCCGCAGGGCCTGCGACGCTTCGCTGGTGCGGCTCCAGACGGACTACATCGACCTTTACCAGATGCACCACGTCGACCGGGAAACGCCTTGGGACGAAATCTGGGAGGCGATGGAAGTGCTCCGCTTTCAGGGCAAGATCCTGTACGCCGGCTCCTCCAACTTCGCCGGCTGGCATATTGCGAAGGCCCAAGAATCGGCGGCCCGGCGTCATTACCTCGGGCTTGTCTGCGAACAGTCCCTGTACAACCTGTTCGTACGGGACGTTGAGCGCGAGGTCCTTCCCGCCGCCCAGGATTACGGAGTGGGCATCATCGCCTGGTCCCCGCTCCAGGGCGGGCTTCTCGGCGGGATCCTCGGCAAAGAGGACGGCCCCGGGCGCCGGTTCGAAGGCCAACGAGCCCAAGACACCATCCGTGACAAGCGAGACCAGGTCGAGGCTTACGAGGCGCTGTGCAGGGAAATTGGGGAGGAACCGGCCAACGTCGCCTTGGCCTGGCTGCTGACCCGCCCGGAGGTGACGGCTCCCATCATTGGCCCGAGAGATTTGGCCCAGTTGGAAGGTTCTCTGCGGGCGGTCAGTCTCTCGAGCGAGCTCGACCCGGAGACGCTCAGCCGCTTGGACAAGATCTTCCCGCCCTACAAGCCTGCGCCGGAGGACTACGCCTGGTGAAGTACAGACCGCGATACCGTCGCCGGTAACGCTGAGACCGGTCGCTAGCCCGGGGACGGGGCCCGGACGGGCAAGCAAACAGAGCGTTCAGGGTAGAGCGTCGCCGCCCCGGCGTCGTCGTGGCAATGGAGCAAATGCTCGGCACGCTGGTCGGCGTACCAGGCCGAGCGGGTCGTCATTTGGCTACATGGCTTCGTGGTCTTTGCGCCCGGGTTCCTTGGCTTCCCGCTAAGCGTCCAGTAGGAAAAGCGTCGCCGCATAGCAGCCAACGGCGGCGAAGGCGAGCACGGCCATTATCAGCGAGCTGACGTTGTTGTTGAAATCGAGGAAGCTGGCGCCGTTAAAGCCGGCCCCGATGACGAAGAGGCCCCCAAGAACGGACCACGCCGTGATCGTGCGTCGCCGGAGCCCCGCGGCCCGAACGGCGATGCTGATCACCATCACGGCCAGGGCCAGCCCCAAAGCAGCATGGACGGCGAGGGCCACAGAGCCGTGAGCGATGGCCCACACAACGCTATGGAACGACCCGCTCAGATAGTCCGAGGGGTGCGCCCCCGGGTGATGAACGGGCACGGTCACGTAAAGGTTCACGGCCATGCCGATGCCGGCCTGGACCAGGATGAGCAGTATGGCGCCAAAGACCATGCGTCGCACGATGGCCTGTGTGCCGGCTTGACCGTTCTTCGCCCGATTAGCCGTTCTCAACTGGCCGGCGGGCGGCGACAAGCCGTAGCCAGTGCCCATCTCATGCTCCCGAGGTCAGTCTGGCTGGTCGAGGCCCACGACGTGCAACGAGAGCCAACGGTGTTCGGCGGAGCTGCTGAGGAACAGGTGAGCGCTGCCGTCCCGGTCGGTTGTGCAGCCGGTGGGCTTCAACGAGCCGTGCCGCATTGTGACCGCCAGCGCTCCGACTTCACCCGGGACCCTCACCTGTACCAGCACCGTCGTCCCGTCGGCAAAGCGGAGCCGGCACGCTCGCGGCGCCGGGGCCGCTTCAATGACCCGCGGCGGGATGCCGCGTTGGACGAGCGGCTGCAGCCTCGCCGACAAGCGGCGGGCGAACTCGCGCCTGTCGACGTCGTCCGGGGTGAGGACGGCTTCGATGTCTGCCATCTGCGGTGTGCCTGTCCCCGCCGGCGCTCCGAACAACGCGCTGCCCGGCGACGTCCGGCGGTGGGTCAGCGGCCACAACCGTCCTATCCCGGGGCCAGGTCTCCCGGCGCTCGACCGCATTACGTCTATTCTTCCGGCCCCGGGCGTCGAGCGTCCGAAATTTTGGACGGGGACGCCATCCCAAGGGCTACCAGGTCAACGCTAAGAGCGGGCGGCTAAACACCGGGGGTAAGCAGGCCGGTCACCGGCCGCCCTCCCGCCGGCAGCGGCGGCCAGACTGCCATCGAGTTCGCCCGGGGCCCGGCAAGGGCTCTACGCCGGTGCCCGTCCACGCCGGGGGAAGCGGTCGCCACGGTTCGATGAGTGCCCCGGCAGCGAGACAGTAGCGTCATCCCATGCCGGTCGCCGTCCGAGTGAACGATACAAAGGCAGCACAGGCGGTACTGACCCCGTGAGCGGCTCGTCCCTAACGGTCCGGGCAGGCACTGGCCGGGCCCTGGCGACACGCCCGGCGCGGGCAGCGTCCAATGGTGTGCCTTCGCCCATGCGCCTGTACGGGCTCAGGCGCCGCAGCATCAACGCGGTAACTGTTGCCTGCGGCATGTTTGCCATTTTCACCCTGATCCCCATCTGGTGGGTCTTCGTGTCCGCCAGCAAAACAGTGCCGGCTTTGAACTCAACTTTCGGGTTCTGGTTCGCTCAGCCCTTTGTCCTTTTCTCCAATTTGGAGCATGTGCTCACAGTCAACAGCGGCGTGTTCCTGGTCTGGCTGAGGAACACAGCCATATACGCCGGGGTGGGCGCGCTCGGGGCGACCGCGCTTTCGGCCGCAGCTGGGTACGGCTTTGCCAGGTTCGATTTCCGCGGCAAGAACGCCCTTTTTGTCTTCGTGATGGTGGCCGTTCTCATACCGGTCACGGTCTTTGCGGTGCCGCTGTTCCTCATCTACGCCAAGGTGCACATGGACAGCACGATGCCGGGGATATTTATGCCGTTTATGGTGAGCCCGCTCAGCGTGTACGTCATGAGGGTCTACGTCGGCGGGTCCGTGCCGAGAGAGCTAATAGATGCGGCCAGGATCGACGGCGCCGGCGAGACGGTCATCTTCCTGCGGGTCGCCTGTCCGCTGATTGTCCCAGCGCTGGCAACCGTTTTTATGCTCAACCTCGCCGTCGACTGGAACAATTACTTCTTGCCGTTCATCGTCAACAACAACCCAAATTTGAGCACTCTCACCCAGGGCTTACCGATGTTCGGTTACGGCTCCCTCGAGGTGGCCGCCGCCCTCCTCTCCATGGTGCCGCTGGTGATCGTGTTCGTGGTGCTCCAGCGCTATTGGCGTGGCGGGCTCCGACTCTCGCTGCTTGACGCGTAGCAGCCGAGGCTCAACCCGCCAGCCGGTCGCGCAACCGGCCCAGGCCGAGCGGCCATCCGCCCTCGGAGTCGACGGCGTCGCGCAACTGCTCCCAGCCCTCGCCGTGACGCTCGAGGTGGCGGTGCTCCAGTTCGATGCGTGTCGTATTGGGGCCCTCCGAAATGAAGCGGACTTCGACCTCGCTCGTGCGGTTGGGGTTGGCCTCAATTTGCCACGCTGGGCTCACGTCCCAGGAGAACACGAGTCGAGTCGGAGGCTCGTAGGCCAGCACCCTGGCCCAATGGGCCTCGCTGCCGTCAGCCATGCGGTCATATATATGGCCCCCGACGCGCGGCTCGAACACCATCTCTGCCACCTGGCCCAAGTGGTGCTCGGGCGGCCACCAACTGCCGATGTCATCGGTGAAGACAAAGAACGCCTTGTCCAAGGGTGCTTCCACCGTGACCGAGCGCCGGACAGCGGTGCCTGTTGTTTCGGTGGTCATCTTTCCTCCTTGTCTGCGGCCGCCTCGGCGGCGTTCCTCAATGCCGACAACGCCGTGTTCCAGAACCGCTCGAAGTACGAGCGCACGGCCTCGACGCCGTCGGGGTCCACTTCGTAGTACCTCCGCGTACCGGCCGCCCGGTCCACTACCAGCCCGGCTTCTTTCAGCACTTTAAGGTGCTGCGACACCGCCGGCCGGCTGACCGGCAGTCGCTCGGCGATGGTGCCGACCGCCATCGGCGCTCCAGCGATCAGTTCGAAGATGGCCTTGCGGGTGGGGTCCCCCAGGGCCTTGATCGCCTCGTCGACGTTAGCAGCCACTTACCGTAAGTTACATCTTACGGATGCACATGTCAAGGGTGGGCGCCCTCGCGGGTTAACGCCAGACAGGGCACGCCGGTCGAGCTATTGCTGACCTAGGTCGAACCTCTTGCGGCCGTCAAGCCGCCCCGGTGCCGTGGTGTACGACGACCACGGGAGACAGCCCGCGTGCTCTACACAGTGCCGGCTGACCGAGCCGAGGAGCCTCCCGGCGATGCCTTTGTGCCCCCGCCTGCCGACAACCAGCATGTCGGCGCCCTTGGCGGCGTTCAGCAGTGCGGCCGCCGGT
>JASHVH010000456.1 GCA_030039575.1 Acidimicrobiales bacterium
CCGGCTCGTAGCTCGAGCTGGCTGCGCGGCTTGCTGGCCCCGAAGGTGTTCATCGGGCTGGCCATCGTCTTGTTCTTCATCTTGATGGCGGTCTTCGGCCCCTTTATCTACCACCAGGACCCGAACACGGTCACAAGCTCCAAACTGCAGCCGCCGTCCGCGGGCCATTGGCTGGGGACCACTCAGCAGGGCCAGGACGTGCTGGCCCAGGTGATCTACGGGGCGCGCATTTCGCTGCTAGTAGGTTTCGCAGCCGGGATCCTCACGACTCTGTGGTCAATCGTCGTAGGTCTTCTCGGCGGTTACGCCTCCGGCACCTCGAGCGAAGTGCTCTCGATGTTCTCGAATATTTTCCTGGTCCTTCCGGCCCTACCGCTGGTTGTCATCCTCGCCTCCTATTTGCCGAACTCCGGGCCGGCCGGGATCATCATCGTGATAACGGTGACAAGCTGGGCCTGGGGTGCTCGGGTATTGCGCGCTCAGACCCTGTCCTTGCGCAGGCGAGATTTTGTCGAAGCCGCCCGGGCCACTGGAGAGGGATCTCTGCGGACTATCTACTACGACGTCCTGTCAAACGAAGTGGCGATCATCGCGGCAACGTTCCTCGGCTCTGTTATCGCCGCGATCCTCCTGGAGGCCAGCATTGCGTTCCTCGGGCTCAGCAGCGTGACGCAGTGGTCCTGGGGGACAATGCTGTACTGGGCGCAGGTCAGTGGCGCTGAGTTGGCCAGAGCGTGGTGGTGGTTCGTGCCGCCCGGCCTGTGCATCGCCCTGGTCGGGACCGGGCTGGCCTTCATCAACTTCGGCATTGACGATTACATAAACCCTCGCCTGCGGGCGGCCAAGACGGCCCGTACCAGCCGTCCGTCCCGTTTGGCCCGGTTTACCGCTCAGAGGGGAGGCCGGCCATCACGGCCCGAGCCGGTGAAATCTGAGGCGACGACTGCGCAAGTGAGGGACCGGCCCGTCGCCCTCGACGTGAGAGGCCTCAGCATCGAGTACCGCGGCGGCCGCGCCGCCGTCAAGGCCGTAAACGATGTGTCGTTCACGTTGCACCGTGGGGAGGTGCTCGGCATCGCCGGGGAGTCCGGATCGGGGAAGTCGACGCTGGCTCGAGCCGTGACGCGATTGCTCCGCCCACCCGGCGAGGTCGTCGGCGGGGACATGATTTACACCTCGCCCAGTGGCGAGTGTGTGAACATCCTCGAGCTGTCCGAACGGGACCTGCAAAAGTTCAGGTGGGAAGAGATCGCGATCGTCTTCCAGTCGGCGATGAACGCACTGAACCCGGTGCTGAGGCTCGGCACGCAGATTGACGACGTACTGCGCGCTCATCGTCCGGGCATGGGGAAGATCGAGCGAAATGCCAAGATTGTCGAGCTCCTCGGGCTCGTGGGCATTTCTGCCGACCGTTCCAGCGCTTATCCTCACGAGCTGTCCGGCGGCATGCGCCAGCGGGCCATGATCGCCATGGGCCTGGCCCTGGATCCTGAGATTATTGTTATGGACGAGCCCACGACGGCCTTAGACGTGGTGATCCAGCGGCAAATTGTGGAGACCATCATCGGTCTCAAAGAGAGGCTGGGTTTCTCCGTCATATTCATCACCCACGACCTCTCGCTTCTTATAGAGCTGTGCGACACCATCGTCGTCATGTACGCGGGCCGCGTGGTCGAGGTGGCGCCGGCTGCACAGTTCTACAACGAGCCAAAGCACCCATACAGCAACGGGCTTCTGGCTTCGTTCCCGACCCTTACGGGCCCGCGCAAGACCCTGGTCGG
Source organism: Acidimicrobiales bacterium (assembly GCA_030039575.1). Taxonomy (GTDB): domain Bacteria; phylum Actinomycetota; class Acidimicrobiia; order Acidimicrobiales; family Palsa-688; genus Fen-671. The sequence goes on from JASHVH010000456.1 coordinate 1,782, forward strand.
CGTACCGGGGTCGCCGCCGGACATGCGCCACGTCCCGAGCGGCTGCCCGTTCCACCCTCGTTGCCAGCTGGTCACCACCGAATGCAGCCGCGAGGTTCCCGTCCTCGTCACATTGCCTGCCCCCATCGGTGAGGGCGAAAGGCAAGTGGCCTGCCACCTCTTTCCCGCCACAAGGGACGCCAACCTGGAAGTGCAGGCCGGGCAAAGAGGCGGGGCCTGAAGTGGAACGGGCCGAGGCCACACGGTCGAGCGGCACGGCGCAGGACGACGCGCCGGTCCTGGAAGCCGTCAACGTGACCAAGTACTTCCCGGTGCACGGCGACCGTGTGTCTCGGCGCTTCGGTGAGCGGCGCGTAGTACATGCTGTAGAGGACGCGTCCCTCAGCCTTTATTCGGGACGGGTGACGGCGCTCGTAGGCGAGTCCGGGTCGGGCAAATCGACCCTCGCTCGTATCCTGGCCGGTCTGTACCGGGTCACGTCGGGCCAGGTGCTGTTCCGCAGCAAACCGATAACACCAGTGCGCGGAAAAGGGTTCCGCCAGCATGTGGGCGATGTCCAACTGATCCTCCAGGACCCTTATGGGGCCTTCAACCCGATGCTGCGCATCTCGCGGGACTTGCAAAGGGCCCTGCACGTCCACGAGCCGCGCCTGAAGGGCGACGCCCTGATCGACCGGATGGGTGACCTGCTAGGCCAAGTGAAACTCCAGCCGCCCGCCCAGTTCCTGGAAAAGTACCCTCACGAACTGTCGGGAGGACAGCTGCAGCGAGTCTCGATCGCCCGCGCCCTGGCGGCGCAACCGTCGGTTATCCTCGCCGATGAACCGGTATCGAACCTCGACGTATCGATCCGGCTCGGAGTGCTGAACTTGCTGGCCGAGTTGGCCGCCGAACGACGCGCCGCCCTCTTGTACGTGACCCATGACGTGGCGTCGGCGCGTTACTTCGCTACTGAGACGGCGGTCATGTACGCAGGTCAACTGATCGAGAGGGGCCCGTCCGAAGAAATCACGAGCCAGCCGGCGCACCCCTACACGCGTCTGCTCATTTCGTCGGCACCGGACCCGGCCCGCCAGGCAGGCACCGAACGCGCCCGGGCCAGCGGCCAGCCCCCAAGCCTGGTGCGGCCACCAACAGGCTGCCGCTTCCATCCTCGTTGCCCGTTTGCGATGGACCGGTGCCGCGCCGAGCAGCCGCCGCGCTTCCAGATTGCGGGCTCGCACTGGGCCCGGTGTTTTCTTTACGCCGAAGACGGGCCTCGGGAAAACGGGACAACTGCCGGCAAGGCCATGCATTAGCCGTACATGGGTAAACGCACTGATGAAAAACAAGACAGTCCATATGTATGAGCAGCAGAACCGGCGGCTGGCCGAACCAGCCACGCAAGAGAAGGGAATACGTTCTTCATGAGCAATAGACCGAACTGGTGGTTGAAGGCCACAGTGGGTGCGGCGACCGTGCTGACAGTGGCGACTACAACGGGGGTACCGGCTGCGTCGGCGAGCAACAGGAGCGCCGACGGTTCCGGCTCCAACATCATCATTACAGCCGCCGGAGAGGCCGTCGGCATGACTCGGGTGTTCAACCCCTACCTACCGACGACCGCGCTCAACCTGGCTGGCAACAGCGTGCTGAACGGCCCGGCGTCGGGGTTCATTTACGAACCGCTGGCGCAGGTGAACTACGTCCGTTCCGGCGACGTCATCCCATGGCTGGCCAAGTCCTGGACCTGGTCCAATGGGAACAAGACACTTACCTGGCATCTCCAGAGCGGGGTGAAGTGGAGCGATGGCCAGCCCTTTAGCAGCGCAGACGTGGTGTTCACTTACAACCTGATGAAAAAGTACCCGGCTCTCAACACGACCGGGATCCAGTTCTCGAGCGTGAGCGCACCCAACCCGGACACAGTCGTAGTGAACTTCGCCAGCCCCTACAGCCAGAACTTCGACCTGATAGCCGGCCTCGTCATCGTGCCCGAGCACATCTGGGCCAGTATCAAAAACCCGGTGACGTTCGCGGACCCGGACCCGGTAGGCACGGGGCCCTTCGTGCTGTCCACGTTCTCGCCCCAGGGGTACTTGCTGCTGAAGAACCCGGACTACTGGCAGAAGGGCAAGCCGGAGATCGGTGGCATACGCTTCGTGGCCTTCAGCGACAACGAGACCCAGGCCAACGCTATCGTCGAAGGACAGATCGACTGGGCGGCCGACTACATCCCCGACGCGTCGACGACGTACCTCAACAGGAGCCGGTACAACAATTATTGGGTCCCCGAGGCCGGATCGGACGGCCTCGAGCCCAACCTCGACACTTGGCCGCTAAGCGACCTCCAGGTCCGCCGGGCCATCAGCCTCGGGATCAACCGGGACGCGATAGCGGCAGCCCGTAACTCGCCGCCAGCTACTAACGCGACCGGTCTTCCCGTGCCGAGCTTCTCATCGATCATTGCCCCGCAGTACAAAAATGACAACTTCTACCAAAACGTGGGAGAGGCCAAGAAACTCCTGGTAGACGACGGGTTCAAGATGGGGTCGAACGGCTATTACGAGAAGAACGGCAAGGAGCTCTCCTTCTCGGTCACGTTCCCGGGCGCGTACACAGATATTGCCGCTTCCATGTCGGTGTTCGTGCCGGAAATGAAGGCCATCGGGGTCAACGTCACCCTCGATACGGTACCGGCCAACGATGTCAACACGCTCACGGGGCTCGGCAAGTTCGAGTCGACCAGCGGCTACCCGGTGGCGTACGTGCCGACGGGGTGGTCGTTCTATTCGGAGATGATGAACCCCCAGTTCTACGAGCCCATCGGGAAGAACGAACCGACTTACCAGGATATCGAACGGTTCCAGGACCCCACCGCGTTAAAGCTCTTCAACGAGTACCCCTCGGCATCGCCTGCAGAGCAAAACAGCATTATTGCGCAGCTGGAGGGGATCTGGGTCAACGACCTGCCGGTGATCACGATGATCTATTGGGGCGATTATGCCGAGTGGAACTCGCGCCAGCTCACCGGGTGGGCCACCCCGTCGAACCCCTACTTCATGCCCAGCCCCAACGAGGTAGTGGCCTTGAGGCTCCAGCCGGTCCACTAGCCGGCCGAAGCGCCGTGGCTCGGTTGTCATCAACAAAAGCAGACCAATGACTCGTGCTTTTGGGGATGACGACCGGGCCGAGGGAGGCAAATTGCAACGGAGCGCACTCGTCATCGTCAGCGGCGATGACCACCATCATGACCTCTTCGGCGCGTCATCGGCGTTCACGCTGTTGGCTGCCGAGGCGGGACTGGCGGCGCGGCCAGCGGTTGGGTTCAAGCGTTTCACAAACCCGCTCCCCGGGACCGCAAGCGCCGATGTTTACCTCCTTTACAGCGACGGCGGAGAGTTCCCGATCGCCCAGCAGCAGGCGCTGGTGGACCTGGTGCGAGGAGGGAAGGGCTTGCTGGTCGTTCATTCCGGCGCCCGGCTGTCTCCCACAACACAGAGCACGGGGGGCCTGCCGATGCCGTTGCACGCTCTCTTGGGCTACAAGCAGGTCGACGAAAGGAGTGAGATCGTTGTGGGCTGCCCTCTGACAATAGAGATTTCCGCAAAGCACTGCGTGACGCGGGGGCTGGCGCGGTTCGAAGTTCGTGACGGCACATGGGCAACGGCCATCGACGATGTGGACCACCAGGTGCTGGCGTACGCTCGAACGCCGGCCGGGCCCGTCCCGGCCATGTACGTCAGAGAGCCGGGAGACGGCCGAGTCTGCTACATCGGCGCCGGCCACGACCGCCGGTCCTGGGGTGATCCGGCCTTTCGTAGCCTGACAATTCAGGCGTTACGCTGGGCAGCACGCTTGACAGGGAGCGGTGACGGTGGCTAGCCTTGGAAAGCGCTTTCTAACACTTGAGGCCATAGTCGTGTGGTCGCCCGAATGGCCCGGAGGGATGAGATGACGTCCATCGGTATCGGCCTGGTCGGGCTTGACCACTGGTATTCGGCGATCCCGCTGGCTGAGGGCGTCGTGCGCAACCCGGCCACGAGGTTGGTAGCTATCGCCGATAACGACCATGACCGGGCACGGGAAGTGGCGGCTCGCTGCGGTGTGGACCGGGTCGAGGCCGACTGGCGGGTGGTGGTAGACGACCCGGAGGTGGCCGTCGTTCTCTGCTTTGCCAGCCTGGACAAAAACCCCATGATCTGCAAAGCCTCTGCTGAAGCAGGCAAACACATCATTTCCAATAAGCCCGTTGGCCGGTCTATCGAAGAAGCGACCAGCGTGCGCTCGGCGGTCCGGGCCGCGGGCGTCCACCTCTTCCCCGGGGAGTCTCGGCAACGTCTTGGCCCGCGCAATGTCGCGCTTCGGGAATGGGCTCGTGCCGGGAAGCCTGGGCGCCTCTGCAGCGCCACCATGTCAATTTGGGCCGGTTTACCCCGGCGCTGGCCAGACGACGAGAGCCCGGGATGGTTTGTCGACCCGGACCGCACGCTCGGCGGAGCTTGGGCCGACCATGCCATCTACGAGATCGACATCCTGCGCTGGGTCCTGGGTGAGGAGGTGGCGTCAGTTTCAGGTGTGACCGCAAAGTTGGTTCACGAACAGCTGGCGGCCGAAGACTACGGCGTCGCGATCGTAACATTTTCCGGTGGGCTCGTAGCCACGCTCGAAAACACATGGACGGCACCCACAGGCGGGTTTCAGTCGAGTTCTCGGCTGGTCGGCAGCAAAGGTGCGTTTGATTTGAACGGGATCACCGACCGTCAGCTCGTGATCGGCCGCGACTTTTTCAGCTCGGGGTGGGCGGAGACAAAACAGCCCGCAATGCACGATCAGGGAGCAGACATCGACCATTTCGTAGCTGTCATCCGTGAGGAGCTCGAGCCCGTCGCCACGGTCGACGACGCCTGGTACAACCTGGCTGCCTGTTTGGCGTTCTATGAGAGTGCCCGAACTGGAGAGAGGGTGTCACCCGTGGCAATGCCACAATTACAGCCGATGACCCGATGACAGACAGTCCACTTCGGCTCGGAGTGTTGGGTGCGGGCACGATAGCGACCGTGGACTACGGGATCCTCCCCAACCTGAACAAAATCCGCAACAAAGTGCGGGCCGTTTCCATCGCGGACCTCGTGATTGAGCGGGCACGCGCGGCGGCCGAGGCGTTCGGCATCCCGATGGCCTGCGCCAGCCTGGACGAGCTACTCGCCGGCC
>JASHVH010000457.1 GCA_030039575.1 Acidimicrobiales bacterium
GCCGCGCGGCTTCCGCGGCCATTCTTTGCCCCTCGTCGGGTTTGGCGAAGACCTTGGAAAATGCGGCACGGCACAAGCCGCGGGCGAGCACACCGTCATCGCCAAGCAAGCGCCCGAGCGCGATCAGGTCGGATGCGAAGCGAAGGGAGGCGGCGGGGTCAGTGCGGATATAGGCCGAAGCCCAGTACAACACGTCGGCCCGGCGGCGCGGCCCGAGGTCGCCTGCCAGCAGCTGTTCGCACCGAGCCAGGGCTTCGGAGTAGATCCCGATCAGATCGAAGAAAAGGCCGGCAGAGCTCAGCAGCTCGGCACCGGCCTCGAACTGCTTCGACTCGACCGCCCAATCGAGGGCGGAGCGGAGGTTGTCCAGGTCGGGCCGGAGGGTGGCCAGGGCGACAGGGAACTCGCTCGTCAATGCCTTGGGCTCCATTTCCTGGGCCAGGGTGCTGAAGTAACCAAGGTGCCGGTCTCGGAACTGCCGGGTGAGGCCACTGGCCTCCAAAGCCGCGGCGGCATAGGCCCGCGTCGTCTCGTGGAGCCGGAACCGGTCGGCATTAGGCAAGGCCTGAACCAGGGATTTGTCGACCAAAGAAGTCAGCAACGGGAATAGGTCGCCCGGCTCGATCTCGGTGCCAGAAGCAACGGCTGTGGCGGCGTCCAGTGTAAAGCCGGAGGCGAAGACGGACAAGTGGTGCAGTAGCTTGCGTTCCTCCTGGATCAGCAGGCTGCAGCTCCATTCGATGGAGGCCAGCAAAGTTTTGTGGCGAGCAGGGCCGCCGTGTCCGCTCCCCACCAAAAGTCCGAAGCGGTTAGAGAGGGCTTCGGCAATAGCCCCAAGGCTCATCAGCCTGACCCGCGCCGCCGCCAGCTCGATTGCCAGCGGCATACCCTCGAGGTCCTCGCAAATAGCCGCAAGGGCGCTTGGGTCGTCGACTACGAAGTCCGCGCGTGCCATGCGCGCCCTGTCGATGAACAGCTTCCCTGCCTCTGAGCGCTCGACCCCGCGCTCGCGCCAGGAGCCGGCACCCTCAGGTAGCTCTAAGCCGCCCACGAGCACGACCGCCTCGCCAAGGACCGCAAGGCGCTCGCGCGAGGTGGCCAAGAGCCGCACCCCTGGGCAGCTTCGAACCAGCGCACCCACGAGAACAGCGCACGCGCCTAAGAGGTGCTCGCAGTTGTCCAGGACGAGCAGCAGGTCCCGCTTGGACAGCTGAACCGAGAGCGTCTCGAGCGGGTCCTGGCCCGCGACCTCCGGCAGGCCAACGGCACGAGTTACCCCTCCAGCTACTAATGCGGGATCCGACAGCCCCGAGATGTCGACGAACACGGTGCACTCTGAAACCGGGCGTTCTTGAGCCGTGCCCACGGTCTGGCGGGCGACTTCGATAGCCAGTCGGGTCTTGCCACAGCCTCCAGGACCGACCAAGCTCACCAGCCGGTGTTCCGCCAGGCGGCGGCTGACCAGTTCGATGGCTGAGGTACGCCCGACGAAGCTTGTCAACTGGGCCGGGAGGCTGGCCATTGGCCCAGTATGAGACGGTTCGGCCGACCTGGCAATTAGAGGAACCCACTTTGGGCCGACAGGTTCCAATTTGGTTGCATGCTTTCGACCCTCATGACGACCGTGGTCGAAGGGCCCAGGGAGACCTGCTCTGGGATGCTCCTTCTGGGTCAACATGGCGGAACTGGTCGCAGGCCGGGTCTCACTGGCTCGCCCCGAGCGCCTTCGACCCGGCCCCGCTCCTAGTGAACCGGTGACAAGGACCGGCAGTCGTTCTGAGCCCGCTGGTACTGCGGCGATTTCGGGTCGATGCCCCGGCCACCAGTGATCGAGACGCCTTGGCTGTTCGCCTTGGGGTCGGGGAAACCCGGAAGTCCGTGCGAGCGCATGCACGCCGAAAACTTAAGGTCTCTGGCCATGGCCTGCTGCACCATTGCCTGCGAAGGGCCGGCGCCGTTGCCGGGGAGCAAGTACTCGCAGACCTTGTTGGCGGACTTGTACTGTGGGCTCTGCTCGTTAGGGGGCAGGCCAAAGCCGACTACCTGCTCCGTGGCGTTGTTCACCGTAGTGGGGACCGGGAGGTTCGGGACGCCGTGGCTGCGCATGCAGCCGGTGTACGCGACGGTGTCCAGGTACAGCTGCTGGAGGTTGGGGGCCGCGCCTGATGCCGGCGGGACTGTACTGGTAGTAGTCGGGGCAGTCTTGCCGAGGTGGGCGACCGACACCGGGGAGCGACCGCCACCGCACGCGGCCGGCGAGAGGACGATCAGCGCGGTGGTGGCGCCGACGATGCCCGCCCGCAGCCACCGGGCCAACGCCCGACCGTCATCAGCACCCACCTCCGTGGAACCTATACCCACTACCACACCGCGCCCGGACGGGCGGCGGCCGAGGTGACGAGTGGTCACGTCCCATGGAGCCGGTGGTGCGCCCAGCAAGGTGACACCGGCATGACGGGCGAAGGCTGGCCGCCCTATCACGGTGGTGCACAGCTGAGCGCATCATCGCGCCTTCATCAATCCAGGTTGGTGCTCACGAATCGCGTGGTGCGGCGGCCGGTCCGGCTCGTGGGCGACCTGCGCTACATCTAGCCCTTCGTTGAGAGTCTCTCCCCGGAAAAAGGCCGGCCTAATTGCGCGGTACACGAGCATCAGCACGACCCCCAATAGGAGAGCGCCGGAACCGGTCAGGAAAACGCCTCCTATCTGCCAGTGGGGCGAGAACGGCAAGGTCCAAAATGTGTTCCCGAAATTGCGTTTCCAGAATTGAGACGCCCCGTAGAAAAAGAAGGCCAAGAGGATAAGCCCTCCGAAGAGAGGGATAGCCCCGCGGACCACGATGTCCCGTACCCCTTGCGCCTGCTTGCGGAACCACCACACGCAAGCCAAGCCGGTCAGGCCGTAGTAGAAGGCGATCATGAGCCCGAGCGACGAGATAGTGTCACCCAGGACGCTGGTACTGATCACTGTCATGCATACGTAAAACGCGATCGACGCGATGGCCATGCCAACGGTCGACCACGTGGGCGTACGGTACTTAGCGTGGACTCGGGCGAACTTGGATGGGATAGCGCGGTACGTGGCCATAGCCAAAGAAATCCGGCCGGTGGGCAGGATCGTGGTAAGCGTGCTTGCAGCCGCGGAGCTCAGCACCATTAGCACCAGGAGCCGGGCCAGGAACCAGCCGAAGCCTCTGGTCCCGAACACCTCCCCGCCCAGCACCGAGAGCACATCACCGGAGTTCTTGGGGTTGGTCAGGCCAATACCGCTGGAACCCGTGCCGGCGAACGCCTGGGCGGCCGTGGTGACCAGCACGTAGGTCACCAGCAGGACCACGGTGGAGGTCAAGGCAGCCCGGCCGGGGACGGATTCCTTTTCACGGGTCTCCTCGTTGAGCGACACCGCACAGTCCCAGCCCCAATAGATGAACAGCGCCGTAAGCATCCCGAGTGTGAAGGCGGAAAACGACATATTGAACGGGTTGAACCACGACAGCTCCGGCCGTACGGCCTGGTGCCCGGCGCTGCCTCCGTAGACCTTGGCCAGCGCGGTGATGCTCAGGACCACGAGCATCGTCAGCTCGATGGCAAGCAGCGCGTACTGCAAACGGGCACTGACCTCGATACCCAGGTAACAAATGGTCGCCATGAGGATGATCCACAGGACTCCGGCAAGCATGGTCCACCACTTGTTGGCCGCCAGGCCTTGCTCGCCCACGAGCTCGAACATGTACTGGCCGGCAATTTGAGCCAGGTTGGACATAACGATCACTGCGGCAACCAGGATGCCCCACCCCGCCACCCAGCCAGTCCTGGGGCCGAACGCCTTCGAGACCCACGTAAAAGTGGTCCCACAGTCGGGCATTACCTTGTTCAGCTGCTGAAAACCGACCGCCACGCAGACGATGGGCACGAAGGCCAACAGCATCACGACGGGGGCTTGAAACCCTACGTAGCCGACGACAAAGGCGAGTGCCGCGGCGAGGCTATATGCCGGGGCCACCGAAGCGATAGAGATGACCGTGCTGGACAGGAGGCCAATGGCCCCCTGTTTGAGGCCCTTGCCGCCGGCGCTACCGTCTTGGGTACAAGACGGGGCCTTCGCGGGCGTTACCGCCATAGGGGGCGTTTTTTCGTCCGTGCGCTGAAGGGTCAACATGGTCCGGCGCCCTGCCGGTTTCGAGAAACGATCGCCGTTCGCAAAGTTTCCTCCTCCGATATTGGCTTCCAGTGGTAAACAAGGTCGCGAGACCCCACTTGTGTAGACGGGGGCACGCATCGGTGGCGCCGCTGCGTACTTCGGCTTTTACGCACCGGCCAGGCGTGCCCCTAAGAAGCATCACTCCGGAGGGCCCCCGGCCACATCCGGGTCCACCCTGAACTTTGGCGCCGCGCCACCGTTCGGCTCTGGGCGTGAGCTCTCGGTCAGCCCCTGCGCCGACTGGTGCCCGAGGACCACCGGGTGGGCGAAGCCCGCAACAGGCTGGCCAGCCCCCACTGCCGTAGCGCTCGACAGACCCTCGGTACTCGGGCGGGGACGGGCTGTGCCCCGGTCCGAAGGAAAAATGAACCTGATGGTCTGCTAGGAGCTCGCCCTCAACGAGAGGACCGTTGCTCCGTGATGACGTCGTTCATCGCCACATTGTCGTCCACCAGTGCCTGTGACTGCGGCAAACCAACAACAGGCAGCTGGCTCGCGTCCAGGAGGCCGACCTGGACCAACAGCGAAGCCTGGTCCCAGTAGATGTGCTCGTACGCAACCTTGCCGTCCTCAAAGCCCATGATCACGACGTGCGGTATTTCGACGCGGCGACCGGTCGGCGCGATCCCCGGCAGCCAGTAAGGCATTTCCCGGCTGTGAGTAAAGCGCACGATGAACTCGTCGACGACTCGTTCGCCGTCGACCGTCCTCGACAGCGGCACC
>JASHVH010000458.1 GCA_030039575.1 Acidimicrobiales bacterium
TTCGGGGCAAAAAGTGACCGAAAGCGCGACCGGGCCACACGACCGCACCCAGATCATCCAGGTGCACCCGGACCACCGCAACTACGCCCGCAGCGTCGGGCTCAGCACCCGGGACCCGCGTCCACACCGGGAATAGCGAGGGCCCCGGTCACCCGGGGCCCTCACTGGCTCGTCCCGGCGCCCGGCTAACCGGGACCGCGGGCTATTGGCCTTAGCTCACAGCCAGGGCCGGTTCCTCGGCCGGCAGGTCGAACCGCGACGCCTTCACGAGACCGGCGGCAGCGATCACCGAGACCAGCAGGACGGCCGCGCTGACCATGAAACCTACCGAGTAGCCGTGCACCAGGGCCTGAGCCGAGTTCCCGCTGTGCGCCAGCAAGTAGCTCGCTGTAGCCGAGGCGGCGATGGTGTTGAGCAGTGCGGTACCCATCGCCCCACCGACCTGCTGGGTGGCGTTGACCAGGGCGCTCGCCACGCCGGCATCTCGGGGTGCCACCCCTATGAGGGCGGTGCTGCTGAACGGCACGAAAGCGAAGCCGAGCCCGATGCTGGTCACGAGCTGAGGCGGCAGGACGTGCGCCACATAGTCCGCGTGCACCCCGATCTGGGCGAACCAGAACATCCCGATCGCCCCCATCAGCAGACCGATAGACATGAGCACCCGAGGGCCGAGCCGTGGCAGCAGGGAGCTGGCCAGCGTGGCAGACAGGATGAACCCGCCCGAGAACGGCAGGAACGCGATCCCGGTCTTCAGCGCGGAGTAGCCCAGCACGGCTTGCATGTAATAGGTAAGGAACAGGAACGTCCCGAACAACGCGATCCCGACCAGCAAAGAGGCCAGGAAAGAGCCGCCCCGGTTGCGGTCCAGGACCACTCGCAGGGGCAACAGGGGAATTTCGGAACGACGCTCGATCAAGACGAAGGCCACCAGCAGCACGGCGGCGACGCTGAGGAGCGAGATCGTCACCGGGGAGGCCCAGCCGTCGGTCTGGGCCCGGGTGAAGCCGTAGACGAGCGAGAGCAGGCCCAGGGTGACCGTCGCCGCGCCAGGTACGTCGTACCCGCGCTTGTCGACCTCGGCGCGGCTTTCGCGCACCACAGGCACCGCCGCCAGCGCCGCAAATATGGCGATGGGCACGTTGATGAGGAGCGTCCAGCGCCAAGACGCGTATGTAGTCAGAAGACCTCCGAGCACCAGCCCGATGGCAGCGCCGCCGCCGGCGATGGCGCCGTACACCCCGAAGGCTCTGGCCCGCTCTCTTGGCTCCGTGAACGTGACCGTGAGCAGTGACAGCGAAGCAGGGGCCATGACCGCCGCGAACGAGCCTTGCAGCGCACGGGCGCCGAAAAGCATCGCCGCGTTTTGCGCCAGGCCTCCCAGCGCCGAAGCCCCGGCAAAGCCGAGCAGGCTGATTATGAACATCCGCTTCCGGCCGAGGTAGTCGGCAATCCGGCCCCCGATCAGGAGCAACCCCCCAAAAGCCAGCGTGTACGCGGTCAGCGCCCACTGGCGGTTAGCGACCGAGATGTGAAGTGCCCGTTGCGCGGAGGGCAGGGCGATCGTGACGACGGAAGCGTCGAGGACGATCATGAGCTGGGCAATGCCGATCACCCCGAGCGCCTTGAAGCGTCTCGGGTCGGAGCTGCCAGCGTCGGTGTTAAGCGCGCGGGTCGTAGGTTCAATAGCTGCGGTTGACATTGGGACTTTCCTCCGAGGTCCTCACTCAGTTGTGCGTCGGTAGACCATGGTGGCCAACGAAACTGGCCATCCTCTGGCCTCATTAACGTTCGGTTTGTTGTTCGTGTTATGATGTGGAACGGAGACTCCGTTTGCTAGTATACGGAGCGAGCGTTCCGTTTGTCAACGGATTTATTCTTGAGACGGGGGGTGACAGCCACGACAGCGATAAAGCGCCAGCAGGAAGGGCAGGATGACCTGTGCCCGCTTAACCACCTCCTCCGCCCGCTCCGCGCGGACGCCCGCCGCAACCGGGCGAAGGTGCTCGAAGCCGCCGAGGAGGTGTTTGCCTCCGAGGGCCTAGCTGTGCCCATCGATGAAGTGGCCCGGCGCGCCGGGGTGGGTGTGGGGACGGTCTACCGTCACTTCCCCACCAAACAGGCCCTGTTCGAGGCGATCGTCGTTGCCCGCCTCGAGGCCCTTGTCGAGCGGGGCGAGGAACTCTTCACGGCCGAAGACCCCGGCACCGCGCTGTTCACGTTCATCTCGGAACTGGTTGACCTGGCCGTCAAGAAGAAGGACCTGAGCGATGAGCTGGCCCGGGCGGGCGTCCAGAGCGAGCAGCTCGTAGCGGGGGTCAAGGAACGTCTCGAACGCTGCTTCGAAGTGTTGTTGCAGCGCGCTCAAGCCTCCGGCGTGGTCCGGGACGACATCAACCGGACCGACGTCACCGCGTTGATCATGGGCACCTGTATGGCAGCCAACCAGCACGGGTGCAGTGAGTCGACGCAACGCCTGGTCGGGGTCCTGTGCGACGGCTTCCGCGCCCACGCCGACCAGGACGCCGGCCCTCTAACCTGACCCGGGCGGTTCTCGCGGGCGCCCCTTCCAGGGGACCTCGGTCGGCTCGAGAGGCAACCGGCCGAAAGCGTGGCAGCATGGCTACGTATGGATGAAGCCTCCCTGTACCAGCTGCTCGACCAGCTCCAGAACGGCTCAGTCAGCGCCGATGAGGTCGTGCGGCGGCTCCGGCGGCTGCCCTACGCGGACCTCGGTTTCGCTCGAGTGGACCACCACAGGGCCCTGCGCCAGGGCCTCCCGGAAGCGGTCTACGGGCCCGGGAAGTCGGCCGACCAGTGTGCCCAGATCGTGGGCGAACTGCTGGCCGAGCCCGACGGAGGGCCAGTGGTACTGAGCCGGGCCAACGCCGAGCAGGCGTCTGCGGCCCTCGCCGCCCACCCTGGTGGCGAGGTCGCCGGGTCGACGGTGTCCTGGCGGCCGGCGCCAGCTCGCCCTGAACAGGTGGCCGTCTTTGCCGCCGGGACTGCCGACCTGCCCGTCGCCGAGGAGTGCACCGCCACTTTGAGGGCACTCGGGTTCCGACCGGTGCTCATCAGCGACTGCGGTGTGGCCGGTGTGCACCGGTTACTCGAGCACACCGGGTTGCTCGGCTCTGCCGACGCGGTCGTGGTTGTCGCCGGCATGGAGGGGGCTTTGGCCAGCCTGGTCGGTGGGCTCACACCGGCGCCTGTGGTCGCCGTCCCCACCAGCACCGGGTACGGCGCCTCCCTTCAAGGTGTCACTGCCCTTTTGGCCATGCTGGCCAGTTGCGCCCCCGGCCTTTGCGTGGTGGGGATAGACAACGGGTTCGGCGCCGCCTGGGCGGTAGCCCGCATACTGCGGCGCAGAGGGAGCGGGCGCGGCAGCGGACCAGAGCACCCGGGCACCACCGCCGCACGGCCTTCACCCCGCCCGCCGGTGCCGGCGCATTGAGCCGGCGCTGACGAAAGGAGCCCATTGACCCGGGTCGCCTGGTGGCATTGCTTCTCCGGCATCGCCGGTGACATGGCTTTGGCCAGTTTGATCGATGCAGGCGCCGACCTCGACCAGGTGATGGCGGGCCTCGAGAAGATCCCGGTATCCGGCTGGCACCTGGAGGCCACCAAGACCCAGCGCGGGGGGCTTTCAGCCACCCTGCTGCGGGTGGGTCTCGAGCGGGCAGCACAAGAGCCGGACCGCACGTGGGCCGCTATCCGCGCCACCCTCGACGAGGCCGATGGCCTGCCCGAACGTGCCCGTGAGCGCGCCCAGGCCGTTTTCGCCCGGCTAGCTACGGCCGAGGGTCGTCTCCACGGCCTGCCCCCGGAGGAAGTCCACTTTCACGAGGTGGGCGGCCTTGACGCTGTTATCGACGTGGTCGGTACCTGCCTGGCGCTCGAGTTGCTAGATATCGAGACAGTTTGGTCGAGCCCCGTGGCCCTCGGCACCGGGACGGTCAAGACGGCGCACGGTTTGCTGCCCGTCCCCGCCCCCGCGGTCGTCGAGCTCCTGAGGGACGCCCCCGTCCTCGGCACCGCGCAGGGCGCGGAGCTCACGACCCCCACGGGGGCGGCACTATTGGCGGCCCTGGCGGGCTCGTTCGGGCCACTGCCGCCCGTTGTCATAACTGGCAGCGGGTACGGGGCCGGGGAACGCCAGCTCGACGGTGTACCCAACGTGCTCCAAGTGGTCATCGGCGACCTCCAGGCACAGTCTCTACGCGGCGGCCCCGGCTCTCCCCAGGAATTAGTGGTGGTGGAAGCCAACGTCGACGACGTGACCGGTGAGGTCCTCGGCCACACCGTCGAAATGCTGATGGGCGCCGGCGCGCTCGACGCCTGGCTCGTCCCCGTCGTGGCCAAGAAAGGCCGTCCGGCCCATATCATTTCGTTCCTGGCCG
>JASHVH010000459.1 GCA_030039575.1 Acidimicrobiales bacterium
TTCCCCCGCCGCCAATGCCCACATCACACCGGCGTGCGTTCTCCCGGGGGTGACCTCGACCCTTCTAGAGCAGGACCGCCGGTGGCGCCCCGCCGACCTGCGCCTGGGCGGCCCCGGCCGCCGGCGCACCGGCGGGCGAGGCCCCTGACGGCACGACCCCGGCGGCCGTGGGGGCCACGACGGCGCTATGCAGGACCGGCGTCGGGGGGAGCGTGGGCGGGCCGGCGCGGGTGACGATCTCGACCCACCGGTTGTCGGCGATGCGGGCCAGGGCCGAGAGCTGGCGTCGTTCCCGGGTCCGGAACGGCCGGCCGTCGCGGCCGAGCACCACGACCAACGAGGCGACGGCGAGGTCCGCCCATGCCACATCCGCCGGGCTGGCCGCCGCCTTGCCACCTACAGAAGCCTTGGCTCCTTTGACGAAAGCAAACACCCAGGCTTCGGGCGGCATCGACCCTACCGAGTTGAGAGGGTGGGGAGCGGACGGGTCGATCACGGCGGCCCAGTCGGCCTCGAAATCGCGTGCCGCGTGGGAGACCAGAGCGCTCAACAGATCTGCGGGTTTTTGCCGCTCGACGAGGTAGGCGGCCGTCTCCAGGGCGTCAAGGCGGGGGTCCACCGGGGCGCCGGGCACCTGGCGGATGTCCTCGACGTCCACCCCGTCCACCTCGTTGACCTCGTTCACCATCAAGGGCAACAGGGCCTCGTCGGGGAGCTCGACCACGAGCTCGTCGATCGCTTTCCCCGCCCCTCGTTCGAGGATGTCGACTCCGACAAGGTCCCCTCGCACGGCACCGATCCGGCTGGCCACCGCGCCGAGCGCGCCGGGCCGGTCGGGCAGCCAGACCCGGACAACGTACGTTGCCATAGCCCCCTACCCTACGTTGCCCACGTGAACGGAATATTTCCGTACGCGCACTCAGGTGTTAATCTCAGGCGCTTATTACCTGTACTAAGCAGGGCCGGCAGTACACCCGGTCATTACTGCCGTGCTCGACCGGCGCTCCCGGTTCAGCCGAGCTTGGTCAGCGCCCGGCGCAAGTTGCGAACGGCTTGCGCAATGCGTTTCTCGTTCTCGACGAGAGCGAAACGAACGTAACCCTCGCCGCCGCTACCGAACCCGACCCCGGGCGAGGTGGCCACGTGTGCCTCGGTGACCAGGTGCTTTGCGAACTCGAGCGAGCCCATTTCCTGATAAGGCTCAGGTACTTCGGCCCAGACGAACATGGTGCCCGCCGGCTTGGCGACGGCCCACCCAATACGGTTCAGCCCGTCTACCAGAGCGTCCCGGCGGGACTGGTAAATGGCGTTCACCGTCTTGGGGTAGTCGGGTGCCTCGTTGAGGGCCACTATCGAGGCGATCTGAATGGGCTGGAAAGTCCCGTAGTCGAGGTAGCTCTTGAGCTTGGTCAGCGCACCGACCACCTCGGCGTTGCCAACGGCAAAAGCCACCCGCCAACCGGCCATGGAAAAGCTCTTCGTCAAGGTGTACAGCTCGACAGCCACGTCCTTGCCGCCCGGGACCTGAAGCACCGAGGGCGGCTCGAACCCATCGAAGTACGTGTCCGAATAGGCGAAGTCGTGCACCAGGATGACGTCTTTTGAGCGGGCGAAATCGACGATCCTCTGCATCCAGGCCAGGTCCACGCACTCCGTCGTGGGGTTGTGAGGAAATGAAAATACGATCGCCTTCGGCCGTGGCCACGCCTCTTCCCAGGCTGCCTCGAGGTTGGCGAAAAAGTCCTGGCCCGGACCGAGCCGGACCTGGCGCACATCGGCACCGGCGAAGAGGGGGGCGTAGATGTGGATCGGGTACGACGGCGACGGCACCAGGGCGGTGTCCCCCGGTCCCAGCAGCACCCACATCAGATGTGACAGCCCCTCTTTGGCCCCGATCGTGAACACGACCTCCGTCTCGGGGTCCAGGGCGACATCAAAGCGTCGCTTGTAGAGGTTGGCCATGGCCAAGCGCAGGTTCGGGAGGCCCCGCGACGACGAGTAGCGATGGTTCCGAGGGTTGCGAGCCGCCTCTGCCAGCTTTTCGACGGCGATAGGAGGACTGGGGATGTCCGGGTTGCCAAACCCCAGGTCGATCACGTCCTCCCCGGCGTGGCGCGCCCCGTCGCGCAGCTGGTTTATGGCTGCGAACACGTAGGGTGGCAACCCATTTATGCGGCGGAACTCCACAATGCCAAGGGTAGCCGGGAGCAGCCGGGCCCGGGCTGGATAGACCCGAAGGCGGCGCGGCGAGGGCCTCATTGCACTGGCGAGAACCGGTGCAGTGCCACAGCGGTAGCAGCGGCGACGTTGAGCGAGTCCACGCCGGTCATCATCGGTACCCGCACGGGCCGGCACACGCTGAGCGCGGCCTGGCTGAGGCCGTGCCCCTCGGCGCCGAAGACGAGCGCCACCGGCGACCCCCTGAGCTCTCTCGACACCGGCCCCACCGTCTCCGCCGCCGGAGCGGGAGTGAGGGCCAGGAGGGCAAAACCGGCTTCGCGGAGCGTAGACAGGGTGGCCGGCCACGGCTCCAGGCGGGCGAACGGGACTCTCAGCACGTGGCCCAGCGAGACTCGCACGCTGCGTCTGTACAGCGGGTCGGCGCACGTCGGGTCCAACAACACGGCGCCGGCGCCAAAAGCGGCGGCATTGCGGAAAATAGCGCCGAGGTTCTCCTGGTCGTTAACGCCCTCGACCACCACCAGCAGCGGGGACGTCAGTGTGGCCAGCAGTTCCTCAGGGGTTGGCAGTGGCAACCGGCTGGCCACGGCGAGCAGCCCACGGTGGACATCGAACCCGGCGACGAAGGCCATCACGTCTTCGTCGACTTCGTACACCGGCACCCCGTCCGGCAGGCGCAACGCGCGGACGACGCTGGTCCGCCGGCGCAGTGCCAGCACGGAAAGCAGGGGGTAAGGCGAAGCCAGCACCGCCTCGAGAGCCAGCCTGCCCTCGACGATGAACACTCCTCCTGCCAGTTCGGCGCTGCGCCGGAGGGCCGAGTCCTTCAGGTCCCGGTACAGGGCCAGCCGCGGGTCCGACGGGTCAAAGATGTGTTCGCCCTGGCCACCCCCGGGGTGCATCCGGTCCCTCAGCGCTCGGCCCGCTCCTTCAGCTCTTTCAGCGCCGAGTGGGTGATGCGGCCTTCTGCCCGCCGCTTTACGAACACCGGCAGAGGCACCTTGAGGTCGACCACGAGGTGGTAAGTAACGTCGGCCGAGCCGTCGTCGCTGGGCGAAATCTCGTAACTGCCGTCCAGCTTCCGGGTGACGTCCCCGCTCACTTGCTCCCACGAGAGCTTCGAAGGGGCGCCGCTGTAGTCATAATGCAGGGTGTACGAAGTGCTCCGCCCGAACGCAGCGGCCCGGAACGTTACCTCGGTGGGCCGGCCGTCGGCATCTCGTTGGTCGACGGAGACTGCCTTTATGTCGGCCGCCCACTCCGGGTAACGCTCGAAATCGGTCAGGATCTGAAAGCAGGTCGCCGGGCTCGCCCGGATGACCATCCTTTCGCTGACCTGCTCCTCCACTTGCACACCTCCTCAGACCATGACCTTATAAGCCCTCGAGCGGAGGGCGGCGCTCAATCGGGGCCAGGTGGTCGTGGCGGCGACGGCCGAAGGTACTCGTCAATGGCGTCCCCCAACTTGGCCGCCAGGATGTCGTAGGAGAGCTCCTCTTCAGCCCGTCGCCGGCCCGCTTCTCCCATGCGGCGAGCAAGGTCGGGGTGACCAAGGATGGTGGCCAAAGCCTCCGCCACATCGGTTACCCGCGCCTCCTTCTGGCTGGTGCCCTCCTGCGGTTCAGCGCTGCCGGTGGCTGCCGGTACCACCAGCCCGGTCTCCCCGTGCTTGACGGCCTCCCCGGCGCCACCGGTGTCAATGGTCACGCACGGGATCCCGCAAGCCGCCGCCTCGACAAGGACAATGCCGAAGCCCTCCTGCTCGAGGCCCCACCAACGGGAGCGGCAGCAGAGGGCGAACACGTCCGAGCAGGCGTAGAAGTCCGGCAAGTCCGCGGCAGAGAGCCGGCCCAGGAAGTCCACCCTGACGTTGGCGTGCGAGGCGAGCCGCTCGAGGCGGCGGCGGTCCCGGCCAGAGCCGGCGATCGCCACCGACAAGCCGGGGAAGCGGCTCGAGACCAGTGACGCGGCGTGTACCAGCGTGTCCATGCCTTTGCGGGGCACGAGCCGGCTGACACTGGAGACGAGCGGGCCGGAAGCCGGGAGCCTGAGACGGACGCGGGCCGCCGCTCGTTCGATCTGAGGCAGCGGCTTGAACCGTTCGCTGTCGACGCCGGGAGGGATCTGTACCGAGGGCGGGAAAGTTGGCGCCGTCCCACCGGCGGCGTGCTCCTCTTGGCCCGGCCGTTGGCCCAGGGCGCGCCTGGCTTCGGCCTCGGGGTAGTTGCCGGCCGCGATCACCAAAGAGGCGTGCTTAAGGACCCGCCCGAGCAGCCGCCGGCTCACCGGTAGCCGGCCCGGCACAGTCACCTCTGCGCCGTGGAGCACCACCGCGTAAGGGAGCCCGAGCGATGGCCCGATTAGGCCCAAGGGCAGCGCAGGGTCGATCACCACCGCCTCTGCACCCGTAGCGGTAGCCAGCTGCTTCACTCGGCTCGCCAGGTGTGGTTGGGGCAGCAGGACCGGTTCCCGGGCCCTGACGACGCGGAACTTCTGCTCCCGGTCCCACCATTCACCGCCCAGGTACGACGCCGTAAACACGGTGACGTCGTCCGGGGGCAACCGCCGCCAGAGTTCCCACAAGTACGACTGGATGCCCCCGACCTTGGGCGGGAAATCGTTCGTCAGCAGGATGTGGCGCATCGCTAGTGCCGCCGAAGCTTAGTGCTGCCTCAGCCCGTCAGTCGGCACCGCCGGCCCCCACCGCCGGCCGCACGGGAACCGCGGGGCGGCGGGCCAGTTCGTCACCGACCAAAGGGGACGGGTCGGTGGCAAGGCCCGGCCGGTCCGCCACCAGGTCGTGGCGGCCGGCCCTGAACGCCGCCCACACGGCGTGCGCTCGAAGGAGCTCGTCGGGGTCGTCGAGGTAGCGGGCCAACGCTTCTGCGACCTCTGGCTGCGACCCGTCGGCCACGTTGGCCAGCGCGATGAGGGCGTTCCGGCGCAGGTACCGGGGGTCCCGTTGTGGGATGTACCAGCGTCCATAGCGAGCCAGCAACCACTCGTCGCTCGCCGCCAGCAACTCGAGCAGGTCCACGTCGGGCTCCCCATCCTCCGCCTGCTCGGTCCTCGAGCGCCCGCCACGGCTCCCTATCCGGGCTACGAGCCGGTTCGCAGGGCAGACCTCCTGGCAATCGTCACAGCCGTAAACCCGCCCTTCCAGGGAGGCCCGGTACTCGAAAGGGAACACGCCGGCGGCCTGCAGCAACCAGGCCAGGCACTTACGGGCGTCCAGCACCCCCGGAGCCACCAGCGCTCCAGTGGGGCACGAGGCGAGGCAGCGCCGGCAGCCACCGCACCCGTCGCCGACCGGGTCGTCAGTCGCCAGGGGGGCATCGGTAACGACCGAACCGAGAAGGAACCAGGAACCCCGCCCCGGCAAGAGGATATTGCTGTTTTTGCCGAACCAGCCGAGGCCGGCGCGCTCGGCCGCCGCCCGGTCGAC
>JASHVH010000460.1 GCA_030039575.1 Acidimicrobiales bacterium
GGCCCGATGTGCACGGCCAGCATCTGGTTGCCCATCGGGGCGGGGCCTTTGTTATGGAGCCAGTACCTGCTGAACGTCGGCTGGGCCAGTTCCAGCGCCGGCGCTTCGGTGGTGGTCCCCGCGGCGCCGGCGTGGGGGCGCTCAACCTTACGGAGCCGGAGGCGAAGGGTACGAGTCTGCGCCGGTTCGAACTGCAGGTTGAGCGTGCCCGCCTCGCAATCGAGCGGTTCGCCCGCTTCCTCCAGGAGGTTGGCGGTCCAGGCGCGCTCGATCCGCCAGGAAGGCGCGGCCGCCAGCGAGACTGTGGCCTCCCGGCCGGCACTTTCGTACAGCCGGGCGGTGAGCTCCAGCGCCCTGCCGTACCCAGTCGTGCCACCTGGTTCGTCTACTACTTGCTCGTCTTCTTCTTCTTCTTCTAAACCGTCCGTCTCCGCCCCGGCCGGCTCTCCTCTCGCCAGGGGGTTCTCCGCTCGCTTGAGCACTG
Organism: Acidimicrobiales bacterium; assembly: GCA_030039575.1. Lineage (GTDB taxonomy): Bacteria > Actinomycetota > Acidimicrobiia > Acidimicrobiales > Palsa-688 > Fen-671. The sequence goes on from JASHVH010000460.1 coordinate 485, forward strand.
TAAGTGCCACCTGGCGGGAGGCGTCCTTAAGTTCGAGGAACGACCCCGTGGCCGGCAAATCGCCGGCGTGGGGATCCTCGACAACGGCCGCCAGGGGCGTGTTGAAACTCTGGGCTTCCCAGGTGCACGCGTTGTCCCTCCAGTCGCCCGGGCCGCCGATTAGAGCGTGCTCGTAAACGTGGTCCCAATGCTCGAGCTCGAAGTTCGAGCCGTCAGGGGCGGTCCGGCGAGGGGGGTCGATCCACACTCCCGAAGGCCAACCGGTGCACGAGCGCAAAAGCGAGACATAAATAGCGCCCCGGGTGTCGACCAGGAACCCCGGGGTGCCCCGGTTCAGTACCGCCACCGTGCCATCGGCCGCCTCGCCCGGCAGGCCGTCCGGGCTGCCGGCAGTCAGGGCGGCGGGCTGTTCGACCACCAGGCGTCCCTCCTGGGCCTCGGCCGTCAGGGCCGAGATCTCCCTTTCCAGCGCGGCTGCGTCGGAGCCGGCCACGACGAGGACGGGAAGGTCGCGCGTGCCCCGCACGTCCGCATTGGGCACCCATACCTCAGCGAAAGGCCGGGCCGCAGGCACCCACAGCCTGGCGGTTCCCCTTTGCCTCAGCTGGCGTTCGAGTTCGTCCCGGAACGGGCCCCCTGCACTTTCCAGCACCGAAGCGGTTAATTCGTTCTCCTCCGGCCCGCCAAGAGTGATGCGGACGTCCGGCAGGTTCGAGTCGCCAAGCAGCCCTCCGTAACGGTTGGAGGCGGCGCCGGTGCACGAAGCGGTTACCCCTCTGGCTGCCAGCGCCACCAATAGGGCGCGTACCCCGGACTGGGCCCGCGTCTCGGCCGCGGCAGGTGTGATGACCTCCGCCACACCGAGGGCGCGGGACCCGAACGGGCTGCCGTTCTCGGTCAAACTGACCGACAGGGTGCTCCCCAACCCGGCCCAACTTTGTACCGGGGTATCCAGAGTCCAGGGAGCTTTGGCCGAATCGGCGTCGACGAAACCAAAGTTGCGGGCCACGACGGCGTTGCCCACCTCGGCCAGTGGGGTACCGCCGGTGACGGCCGCCGGGAAGCGCAACCGGACCAGCCGGTCGACGCCCGAGAAACCGCGCAAGTTCGTTTGTAGCCCGACCCGGCCGGCCCCGGCCAGGAGCGTCACGACCTGCCGGTAAGCCATGACGTCCATTTCCCCTTCGATTACCAGGCGTTCTCCGAGCGGTGACTTCTCAGCGTGCACGCGGGCGGGGCGGGCCGAGGAGCCAACCGGTGGCCCCGCCGGCAAGAGGTGCCAGGGCCCTTCGGTCATTTGTGGGTGTTGGGGGTACTCCGGGTACACAAGCAGTTCGTTGCCTACTTCGCCGGCGGCCAGGACGTCCCGGCCGGTCTGGCGGTCGACCACCCGGCTGAGGCACCCGCCCCGAACGGGGTCGGCCTCGACGAGGAACCGCTCGTTGGACACAGATAACCCTTCTGCGGGTGTCCAGTTTTCCGGCGGCTGGCCGCTCCGGTCCACGCTGTAGCAGAGGTAGCCCAGGCCCGGCACACCCGAGGCCAGGAACTGTACCCGCACTTCCGACACGCTCCCGTCAGGGTGGTAGGCAGTCGGGGCGGTGACCGCCGGGACCTCATTGCCCGTCTGATCGCGCACGATGACGCTTCGCGCTCCCCGTTCGGGTAGCGGGACTACGGCTTCGGCCACCTCGCTCCGAGGGTAAGCGAGCGAGTTGAACACGATCAGCTTCCGCCCGCCGCCAGCAGTATCGACGTGACTGGATATCGCTTTCAAGGCGTAAATGCGCATGTCCCCGGCCAGTTCGTAGGCCTCTCGCCAACCCCCTAACAGGTCGAGGTAAACCTGGTCCGATTCGGAACCTGTTATCCCGTCGTGGTGGGCGTTGAACACCAACTGCCGCCATGCTTTGTCCGCCGCCCGCTCGGGGTAAGGGTGGCCCAGGGCGAGGGAAAAGGAGGCCAGTTTCTCGGCTTCCACCAATGTGACTTCGGCCAGGCGGTTCGCCTGCTTGGTGTCGATGAACGAAACGTCCTTACCTGTATAAACAGGCCCCATCTCGCGGGTCTGCGGCGACGGGACCCGCCCGGACCCCGCCAGCTCCGCCCGCACGTCGGCGAAGAACTCCTTTGGCAAACCGGGCACAAAGCGGGGCCAGGCGTAGCGCGCCGACCACTCCCTCGCCACTTGCGTCACCCATTTGTTGGGCGGGGTGTAGTCGGTCCCGACCGGGAGCATCGTGGCTTTAGTGGCGGAGACGGCGGCCAGGTCGCAGAACAGGCTGTAGGCACGCTCTATCGCTTCCTCCAGCGTGCCGGCCAGGTCGAGCTGCCAACCGGCGGAATAGTGGTCGGGCATGTAACTCGTGAGCAGGCCGTTGCCGTCGGGGCTCAGCCACTCGAACTCGCTCGGGAACTGCATCCACGTTGTCGAACCCGTGTGGTGCTTCGGCCCCCATTGGTGGAAGGGCCCCCGGGCCCACGAGCTCGAGGTCACCCCGCAGCTCGCCATGATGCTCGGGAACGAAGGGTCGTGGGCGAAAACGTCCAATTGCCAAGCGCTTTCCGGTGCCGCGCCGAACACCTCCCGCTGGAAGCCGACGCCGTACACGGCACACCGAGCCGCCGTCTCGAAAGCGGTCAGGTTGGTGTTGGGCTCGTTGTACGTCCCCCCGACTATTTCCAGCCGGCCTTCTGCCAGCAGCCGGCGCAGTTCCTCACGCCGGTCCGGGTAGAGGTCCCAGAACGGCTTCAGGTAGTCGACCTCGGCCAACACGAACTTGTAGTCGGGGTCGAGCCGGGCCCGCTCGAGGTGGGCCTCCACCAGGACGAGCCCGGTGTGCTGGAAGGTGTCCCGCTTGTCCTGTGCCCAGACGAGGTCGTCCCAGCCCGACGTGTACGCGGCCTGGGTGTTCCA
>JASHVH010000461.1 GCA_030039575.1 Acidimicrobiales bacterium
TGGAGCGGACCAGGGTGGGCCCGCTCGGGCTGGTGGTCGCCGTGATCGTCACGTCGGCCGCGGTGGTGGCGCTCGGTTGGGGCGAGGTGAGCCGGGTGAGCGAGCTCAGTGCCATCCCCCGCTCGCTACCTGCTCCTACGGCGCCCGTACTGCGCCTGGTGCCGTCCCTGTTGGTACCGGCGGTGGCGCTAGCGTTCGTCGGGTTGGTGCAAGGAGCGGCTATTTCCGCCAGCTTCCCCAACCCCGACGGCAGTTACCCTGACTCCTCCCGGGACTTCATCGGCCAGGGCGCGGCCAACGTGGTGGTGGGCATCTTCCGGGGGATGCCCGTGGGGGGCTCCATGTCGGCGTCCTCGCTCAACAAGTCAGCTGGTGCCCGTTCCCGCCTGGCCCTGGCGATGGCCAGCTTGGTGATGGTAGTGGTGCTCCTGGCCTTTGGGGGTTTGGTCGGCCGGATCGCCATGCCGGCGCTGGCCGGCCTGCTCATCCTGGTTGGCTTCCGCACCATCAAACCGGCCCAGCTCCAGGCCGTTTGGAAGACCGGGGCAGTACAAAAAGCGGTGATGGGCACGACGTTCGTGCTCACGCTGGTCATCCCCTTGCAGTACGCCGTGCTCGTCGGGGTGGGCCTGTCGTTGGTCCTTCACGTAGTGCGTCAGTCGAACCAGCTGACGCTGAGGCGACGGGAGCTCGACACGGAGGGCAACCTGGTCGAAACTGACCCGCCCGCACAGCTACCGGCGCACGAAGTGGTCATGCTGCAGCCTTACGGCAGCTTCTTCTTCGCTGCCGCGCCGGCCCTCGAAGCTCAGCTCCCCGCCCCGGTCGGCGCCTCCCGAAATTCAGTGGTCATACTGCGGCTGCGGGGCTACGACGACGTTGGCACCACGTTGATGGAGGTCCTGCGCCGCTATGCCGTGGCGCTGGCCGCCGTGGCCAGCAAGCTCGTCATCGTCTCCGCCAGCGCGCGCATCCAGGACCAGTTCGGTGCCACGGGGCTCACGGACGTCATCGGCCCGGACAACATCTACACCGGTGACAACCGAGTGGGCGCCACCTTGAAGCGCGCCTACGAAGAGGCGGGCAGCTGGATAGCTCAAAGAGATCTAGCCGACGGGAGCGACCAGCAGCCCTGAGCCAGGGGCTCCGGGGTTTCGTCGCAAAACCTCTCGACGACCCGGACTACCTTTACCGGCCCGCCCTGAGCGGTACTGCCAACCACCCAACCACCCAACCACCCGGAAGGCTGCGCCAAAACTGGCTACGTCGGGGTGGTAGACAAAGGAGCCCTGGGTCAGAAGTACCTTCTGATCAGGCCCTTTTGGTTGGTGGAGGCGATGGTGGAGGCGATGGGAATCGAACCCACGAACCTCTTGCATGCCATGCAAGCGCTCTACCAACTGAGCTACGCCCCCGGAGGTACCCCGAGACTAGCAGAGCCAGTCCCGGCGACACGCTGGCCAGCAGGCTAGCCGTCCAACTGGGCCGCTCAGCGAGGTGGCAGGAGAACCAGGTCCGCCCGGCTGATGAGCCCGGTCGCCAGTGCCCACTCGGCCAGGTGGGGCAGAGCGTTCTCGCCCAGCAGGTTGGGCACGCCGGCATTGGTCAACCGTGTCCGCAGGTACTCGACCCGCTTCACCAACGTGGTCCGGGGCCACTCCAGCCGAGCGGCGGCGTCGGCGTAGCTCCTCGGGTGCGGGTCGTACCGGGGGAAGGCCTCGAGGTAGCCGGAAAAGAGGGCAACCAGGGCCAGCTTGTCGGCCGGCGTGATCTGGACCTCCGAGGCGGCCTGAGTCGGGTTGCCCTCGACCTGGGCCGTCGGCACCCCGCCGGCGCTGAGGCCGCTTAGCGCGCTGTCGGGCAGGTCGACGGTGAGGGCGTGGCGCCTGGTGGCACCCTCGACCACGACGGTGATGGGCGCCGTCAGGGCGATGCGCCGGCCGGGGGGCAGGACCGTCCGGATCCCTACATCGTCGACCACCTCGAGAGGCCGGACGCCGCTCTTGTTGACCAGCCACCAGACGCCGGCCTCGGCCTCCACAGAACCCGCCACCCGGGATATCCCCAAGTCGGACGGGTCGAGGCACAGCGTGGTGCGGTGCGAGCGGCCAAAGGTGAACGAGTCGCCCTCGACGACTTCGAAGCGTTCGTCCCCGAGCCCGATCGTCAGGCTGGTCCCTCGGTCTGGCACAAGAGCAAGGTACAACAGGCCCGGCCCGCCAGAGGTGCACGGTCCCGGGTGGGGGCGGCGGGGCCCTGCTGCAGGGCAGGGCACAGTGCGACGGCCCCGTCCTCTCCGTGCGGCAAGACGGCTGTCGCTGTGCCCGCTTTGTATGCGAAAACCGCGACAAACCGGCCAAAGCGGTTCGTTCCTTCCCGCCGCCGCCGGCCCGGTCCCCTCCGGGAAACACCAGGAGGACGCCGGCGCAGCTCAAGTAGCCTGGTAGGGACCATGAGCAACGCGTACGACGCCCAGGCGGTGGAGAGCCTCTGGCAGGCCCGCTGGAGCACGGAGCGCACGTACGAGGTGGGCAACGACGACCCCCGCCCGCCCATCTACGTGCTCTGCATGTACCCCTACCCGAGCGGGCCGGCCCACCAGGGCCACGTCCGCAACTACACCTTCGGTGACCTGAACGTCCGCTGGCGGACGATGCAGGGGTACGCCGTGCTCAGCCCGTTCGGCTTCGACAGCTTCGGTCTCCCCGCCGAGAACGCCGCCATCAAGTCGGGCATCCAGCCCCGGGTGTTCACCGATGCCCGCATTGGCGAGCTGTCGAGCTCCGTAGTCCGCCTGGGGGCGGTGTACGACTGGCGGCGCACGGTCCGCAGCCACGATCCCATCTACATGAAGTTCGACCAGGTCATCTTCCTAAGGTTCCTGGAGGCCGGGCTGGCCTACCGGAAAAAGGCGCCGGTCAACTGGTGCCCGGGGTGCAACACCGTCCTGGCCAACGAACAGGTGCGCTCCGACGGGACGTGCGAGCGCAGTGGGGACCTGGTGGTGAAAAAGGACCTGGAGCAGTGGTTCTTCCGGATCACCGCCTACCAGGACGACCTGCTCGCCGCGCTGGACACCCTGGAATGGCCCGAGCGGGTGAAAACGATGCAGCGCAACTGGATCGGGCGTTCCGAGGGGGCCCAGTTCGAGATGGCTGTGGCCGGCTCGGACGAGCGGATAGACGTGTTCACTACCAGGCCCGACACCGCCTTCGGCATGACCTTTGTCGTCCTCGCCCCCGAACACCCGTTGGTCCCGACGATTACGGCGCCCGAACGCCGCCAAGAAGTGACCGCCTTTGTCGAGCGGGTGCGCCAAAAGCCCGAGATCGAACGCCAGTCGACTGAAATCTCGTTCGAAAAGCGCGGCATATTTACCGGTGCGTACGCCATAAACCCGTTCAACGGCAAAGAGGTCCCCATCTACCTGGCCGACTACGTGCTGATGGGCTACGGGACGGGCGCCATAATGGCGGTCCCGGCCGAGGACCAAAGGGACTGGGAGTTCGCCACTGCGTACGCTCTGCCGATAATCCGCACCGTCCAGCCGCCAGAGGGCTGGGAAGGCGAAGCGTACACGGGCGACGGCCCCCGCATAAACAGCGCATGGTTGAACGGCATCGTCGACACGGGCGAGGCCAAACAAAAAGCCAATGAATGGCTGGAGGAAAAGGGCATCGGCAAGCGGGCCGTACAGTACCGCCTGCGGGACTGGCTGGTGTCCCGCCAGAGGTACTGGGGCACCCCCATCCCGGTGATTTATTGCCCCGATGACGGGATCGTCCCCGTCCCGGAAGAAGACCTGCCGGTACTGCTGCCGGACAACGTCCAGTTCTTGCCCACGGGAGAGTCACCTCTGCGCAAAGACGAGGCCTTCCTGTGGACGACGTGCCCGCGCTGCGGCGGGCGAGCTCAACGCGAGACGGACACCATGGACACGTTCGTCGCTTCGTCCTGGTATTTCCTGCGTTTCTGCGACCCGTGGGTAACAGATGTGCCGGTCGACGAAAAGGCGGCCGAACGCTGGATGCCGGTTGACCAGTACATCGGCGGCATCGAGCACGCTATCCTGCATTTGCTGTACGCCCGTTTTTATACCCGCGCCCTGGGCGACGTGGGCCTGTCGCCGAAAGATATCAGCGAGCCGTTCAAACGCCTGTTCACGCAAGGCATGATCCGTATGGACGGGACGAAAATGTCGAAGTCCAAGGGAAACCTGATCGCGCCCGAGAAGTACTTCGACAGCGTCGGCGCGGACTCGTTGCGTATTTTCCACCTTTTTGTGGGCCCGCCGGCAGACGATTTCGACTGGACCGACCAGACCGACGATGTCATCGAAGGCTGCCGGCATTTCCTGGACCGGGTCTGGCGGCTGGCCACCGGAGAAGCCGAAGGTTCGGTGGGCACCGAAAGAGGACCGGGGCGAGCCGACGACGAGGTCACCAAAGCGACCCACCGACTAATCGAGCGGGTAACGCGCGATTTCGAGCGGTGGTCCTACAACACCGCCGTAGCCGCGTTGCGGGAGCACACCAACCTGCTGTACCGCTACACCCAGTCCGAGGGTGGCGCCCACCGGGCCACGTTGACCCAGTCCGTCGACACCCTGCTGCTCTTGCTGGCCCCGATGGCACCGCACGTCAGCGCAGAGCTGTGGGAGCGCCGGCACGGCGAGGGCGCCCGGGCCCATTCGCAACCGTGGCCGGTGGCCGACCCCGCCATGCTGGAGGAGGAGCTCATCACCCTGGTGGTCCAAGTGAACGGCAAGCTGCGGGACAAGGTCACCGTCCCGCCGACCGCCACCGAGGAAGAGGTGGTGGCCGCCGCCCTGGCCCGCCCGAAGGTGGCCGCCCAGCTGGACGGCCGGGAACCCTCACGGGTGATCGCCCGCCCGCCCCACCTCGTGAACATCGTGATCTGACGGCGGTCCCGGAGCGGTTGGGGCCACCTCGACGGGCCCCACAGTTCAGCGGGTCTCGCCCCGGAGGAACCTCTCCAGTTCGGCGGCTATCTCGTCGCCCGTGGGCAAGTGGGTGAACTCGGTGGCGGACAGGCCCAGTTCGTTGTCCTGCTGCTCTTCCAGCTGGCGGACCATGGCCGAATGTTCCTCGCTCGCCTCGATCAGGCCCTGGATTTGGTCACGGGCCTTGCGCCCCGCCTCTCGCAGCGCCTCGGTGTCGATGCTGAGGCCGGTGAGGTCGGCCAGCTTGTCGAGCAGCACGGCCGACGCCTCCGGGTACGGGGTGCCGGCGGCGTAGTGGGGGACCCGCGCCCAGACCCCGATGGAAGGCACCCCGGCCTCGCCGAAGGCCACCTCCAGCACGGCTTGCGCCCCGGCCGGGACTTCCATGGTGGCGGGCAGGAAGCCGACGCGGCCGGCCAGTTGTTCGTCGCTGGCGGTGGCGGCGAGGCGGACCGGCCGTGTGTGCGGCGCCGGCGCCGGGAAGGCGCCCAGCCCCACCACCAGCTCCACCCCCAGGCGGAGGCCGAGGGCGACCACCTCCTGGCTCCATTCGTGCCAGCGCAGGTC
>JASHVH010000462.1 GCA_030039575.1 Acidimicrobiales bacterium
TGGTCGGGCTGGGCCTCGACGGTAACCGCTTCGGGATCGGCCGGCCCACGGCGGCGCGCCGCAGGGCAGTGGCCGAGATGCTCGACGCGGTCGGCGCCAGCGGGTTTGCGGAGTCCCGGATCGGGAACCTGTCCGGCGGCGAGCAGCAGCGGGTCATGATCGCCCAGGCGCTCATCAGCCGGCCCAGACTTCTGTTGCTGGACGAGCCGTTGGCCAACCTGGACATCCGCTCCGCCGACGAGGTGGTCCGTACCGACACCCTTAGCCGGCTCTACGGCCACCACGTCGAGGTGCTGCACGTCCAGGGCCGGGTGCTGGTGGTATCCGGCGCTGAGCACCAGGCCCACCATGGCGGCGCCGGCGACGCCGCCTCCGAGTTGGCGTGATGACGGCGGCGACGTTGCTGTCCCCGCTGTTCGAACCCGGGTTCTTCTCCTCGCAGCCGGTCCAGGTGGCGCTGGCCGTCGGCGGGATCGTCGCGATCGTGTCGGGAGTGGTGGGGGTGTTCACCGTCGTCCGAGGCCAATCGTTCGCCGGGCACGCCTTGTCTGACATCGGCACGGCCGGTGGTTCCGCCGCCTTCTTAGTCGGGGTGTCCACCCTCACCGGCTTTGTCGTCTTCAACGTGATCGCCGCCGGGGTCATGGAGCTCATCGGCATCCGCAAACCCCGAGGCCGGGACCTCGCCACCGGGATCGTCCTCGGCGCGTCTTTGGGCTTGGCAGCGCTTTTCCTCTACGAGGACACGGTCTCTTCGAGCACTACTGGCGCGACAGTGAACGTGCTGTTCGGGTCCATTTTCACTCTTCCGCCCGGCATCACGACCGTCATCGCCGTCCTTGGCGCTGTCTCGGTCGCTTTGATCGCCGTCTTGTACCGGCCCCTCCTGCTCAGCTCGGTGAGCTACGAACTGGCCGGCGCCCGCGGTGTGCCCGTCCGACTGGTGGGCGCCGGTTACCTCTTGGCCCTCGCCCTGGCCGTGTCGCTGTCCGCCGTGACGATCGGGGCCATCCTGTCGACCGCCCTGTTGATCGGCCCCGCCGCCATCGCCCTTCGAGTGGCGACCCGTACCGGGGTCGCCATCGCCGTCGCCGGTGTGGTCGGTGTGCTCGCTTGTTGGGTAGGGACGCTGATCGCCTACGACAGCACCGTTTGGGCCGGCGGCAACGGTTGGCCAGTCAGCTTCTGCATCGTGGCCGTCATCTTTGTCCTCTACTTCGTCTCGGGGGTCGTCTCCCGCTTACGAACGGGCGGGCAACGGAGGGCTACCAAGGACCAGCCAGGGGCTGCCGAGCCGGCCAAGGCGGCCTGATGTTCGCCTACTTCATGGTCAACGCCTGGGAGGCGGCCACCATCGTGGCCATCGTGGCCGGCGTGGTCGGGTTCTTCACGGTGCTGCGCGGTGCCGCGTTCGCGGCTCATTCCCTCCCCAATGGGGCCTTCGCCGGCGCCGCCGGCGCCGTCCTGATCGGGGCCAACACCATCGTCGGTCTCGGCGTGTTCTCGCTGGCCGGGGCCGGGATGATCGCCGGGCTGGGACGACGGGCCCGCAGTGACGTCGCCACCGCCCTCACGATCGTGTTGATGCTGGCTTTGGGCGACCTGTTCCTGTCACGAACCAGCGAGTACGCCCCGGAGATCTACTCCCTGCTCTTCGGCGAGGTCCTCGGCGTGTCCACCAGCAAGCTCTGGCCCACCATCGCCATCGCCGCAGTGTGCGTGGCCGCCATCGTTTTCCTGTACCGGCCGCTGATGCTCTCCTCGGTCACTCCCGAGGTGGCCGAAGCCCGCGGCATCAACACCCGCCTAATGGACCTCGCATTCCTGGTCGTGGTGGCGCTGGTCACCACCATGGCTGTCCCCGTGGTCGGGTCCCTGCTCATCTTCAGCCTGCTCATCGGCCCTCCGGCCGCGGCCCGGTCCTTCACCAACCGGCCACTGGTGGCGATGGGGTTGTCCGTCCTGCTGGCGCTGGTCACCGTTTGGGCCGCGATCGCCGTCTCTTACGAGACGAACCTTCCGATCGGCTTCTTCGTCGGCTCCATCAGCGCCTTCGCCTACACCGTCGGGCGAGGGTGGACCGCTTGGCAGCAAAAGGACCGGGGCCGACGGCATGGGCGCCTGCACCCGGCAACGGTGGCCGGCCGTACCGGTCCGGGAGCCCCCAACCCGGCCGTCAGTTGACGCTGGCGACGGCTCCCGGCCCGTACGCTCTGACTTCGGCTTTCGGCAAGGTCGTGGTCAGTAACTGAGCTACGGGGCCGGCCTCGTCTGTCCACCGGTTTGTAATCGGTGCCGTCCGCGGGTACACAGGTGCCGTAGTCGCATCGGCTTCGATCGCCTGTACAGGAGGGGCCATGAGCTATGCCAAGGAGATGCTGGAAACCTATCAACCGGCCTTGAACGTAGATGCCGGCACGCTGGCGGCGGCCATCGACGCGACAACTGACTGCGCTCAGGCCTGCATTGCTGACACCGACGCGGACCTGGGCGAGCAGGAGCTAGCCGAGATGGTCAGGTGCATCCGGCTGTGCCTGGACTGCGCCGACATCTGCACCGCCACCGTCGGGGTGATCAGCCGCCCGACCGACTACGACGCCGGTGTCAGCAAGCCGCTGCTGGAGGCGTGCGTGGCTATCTGCAGGAGCTGCGGCGACGAGTGCGAGCGGCATGCCAGGATGCACGAGCATTGCCGGGTCTGCGCGGCAGCCTGCCGGCGCTGCGAGCAGGCCTGCCGGGAGCTATTGCAAAGCTTCGAATAACAGACCTGCTGTCCCGGCCCGTCACGAGCCGCCGCGTGCCGGTGGCTGTCTTACATTCCCGGCATTTTGGGCATTCCGGAGGCGTGGAGGCCGGGAAGCAGCCAGGGAAACCTGATGGCCAGGGCCCCGACCCCTACCAGCACCAGCCCGACGGCCTGGCCGAACGGCTTGCCGTAGCGCCAGAGCTTCTCCATGAAGATGACCGCCGCCAGTGCTGCCATGACGGCTACGTTCATGACCCCGACCGCGACCAGCACGATCATCAGGCCCCAGCAGCACCCCGCGCAGGTGGCCCCGTGGTGCAGGCCGACGCGCAGGTCTCGGCCGCGGCCTTTGAAACCGGAGTAATAAATCAGCGCCCCTACCGGCGAACGGCAGCGGCGCAGGCACCAGTCCTTCCAGGGTGTGAGCTGGTAGATGCCCGCACCTACAAAGATCGCCACGCCCAGCCATTTGGCCCCCGTCGGGGACGACGTGAGCAACCACCCGGTCCCGCTTAGGGCGGCGAAGGCCGCCGCCCCAACCACAGCCCAGGTCAGAAGGTAACCACCAAGGAAGGTGCTCATCCGCGCCACCCGCCCGACGCCGGCCGAGGTCCCGCTGATCACACGCGCCCACAGCACGGCAACGGGCGCCACTGAGGGCAGCATCATCGCCGCCATCATGACTACCCAGAGCCCGAGAAATGGCAGCAGAGTTAGGCCCATGGTCCCTGGCCCGTTGCCCATGTCCCGGTACAGCGCGACGGTGGCCACCCACGCCACGGCCGCGGCCGCCACCACCACGGCCCATGGCAAGGCGAGTTGGCGCCGCGGCACGGCCTGAAGGGGCCGGGCGGCCATGGCCCGACCGGCGTGGTCAGCCGTGACCGGGCCCTCGGTCAGCCTTCGTACCTGAAATCGGTGACGAAGCTGTTAGTCCCGGAGAAATGAGCGCTCCAGTGACCGTGATAGCTCACGTCCTTCGACCTGGCCTGCCACACCGGCTGGGTGACGACGCCGAGCGGAGCGTTCGTGATAACGGCCGGCTCCTCGCTCTGCCTCCCGGCCACCTGGTCGCTGCTCATCGACAGAGCCCCCGCGACTTCGGCGTGCAGCGAGCCGTCTGACTTCTCGAACGTGATCGACGCCGGCTGCACCCCGGCAACCTCACCGATCAGCGGAGCCAGTCCCGCCAGGTGGCCGCCCGCACCCCCCGAGAAAACCGCGCCCAGCGCGTCAGACTGCTCGGCGGAGGCGCGGTCGTCCAGGTACAGCGCCACTTTCCAGCCGCCATCAGTCATCTGCTTCGGCGCGTGCACCGCCATCACGGCGTTAAGACCGGACAGGTCCACGCCGTCCTTGTCGCCGCTAGTGACGTGCCACGCCACCAATACGTCGCAGTTATCGTGGGTAGCGGCCCCGAGCCAGATGCAGTTGCAGCTGACGTCGCAGTTGCACACCTCTAAGTAGTCGCCTTCCACAAAGAAGCTCATACCGTCCTCCCTGCCGCCGCGACCGCTCCGCCAAAGACACCTGCTCCCCGTCTTTTAGCACCGGCACCGAAGGCACGCAAGCCCCACCTGCGAAAGGAGCCGCCTCCCAGTAACCAACTATTGGGAAACCGGTCCGTTCAACTTGCGCTGCAGAATGCCAACGCGAGAGAAGGACATGTGCATGGGCTATATCTTGTCGTACAAGCAACGTTGGCCCTCCGTCGTGGTCCTGGCCGCCGCGGCAGGCGCGGTTTGTGCCGGTCGCCGAGGGCTGGATCGGCCAAGCCGGCCGGCGCGCCCTAAAATCGACAC
>JASHVH010000463.1 GCA_030039575.1 Acidimicrobiales bacterium
GGGATTTGTGGAAGTCACCCAGGATCACGTTCAGGCTATTGGCGGAAAGAACAGACTTCGATCGATTACTGTACGGGTTCGGGGTTGCTTGTGAAGTTATGTCACATGGGGCCGTCAGAGGGACGCGGCACGAGGCTTTTGCCGCCGGCTACTCACGGACGGTGCGGCGCCTGAACCGACCCGGCCTTAGCAACCAAGTCATAACCCTCGCCATAGCGGCACTACTCGATGGCCCAGCGCCCTTGCGCCGTCAGGTCATTAAGTGGGGTATCGCCTCTGGCGACACCGGCGAGTGGCGCTTGACAAGTTCCGAATGGAGAGCACGGACAGTCCGCGTACGAACCTTCCCCACCTACCACCTGGTGGGGACGTGCCAGATGGGCCAAAGCAAAGATCCCGAGACCGTCGTACTGCAGGACGGGACTGTGGTCGGGGCGCAAGGGCTGAGTGTCGTCGATGCATCGATAATGCCGCGCGTCCCGCGGGCAAACACGAACATCCCAGTGATTATGCTTGCTGAGCGTTGCGCCGACATGATCCTTCAACGGCCCACCGGATAACGGCCTACCGACCGAGCCAGGAGCGGTACCCTCCCCATTGCCCGCACCCTTCGCGGGTGCTAGCCATACGGTCCCTCACCAGGACCAGTACCCACAGAACCCGCAACCGCCAATATAAGTCAGGTACCTGCAGTGACCAACCCGGAGGGAAGGCTCACCTCCGTTTGGAGCCACGGAGGAGGATATAACGGCGTCTTAGCCGAAGGCTCTCGCTTCCGCCTCGCGCAAAAGGGCGCGGTGGGCAGCAAACACCTCATCATTTGAACTCAAGGACGCTCCTGGCACAGTAGGGGAAACAAAGGTGGGGAGTGTGCCACCCCGAGCCACGATCATCCTCGCGATCCTTGTTATCAGCTCATGCGTCACAACCGTCGCAAGGATCGTCGAAGTGCCGCCATATGGTCGTTCCGCTCCGTCGAAGGTCATGATCGCGTCTTCGACAGGGACACCCGTGTCGATGACCTCATCGCATATATCTGTCAGGTTTTTGCCCGTCGAGTGCGAGGATGCGCGCTTCGAGTTAGCGGACGATGTAACGGCTACCGTGAAGACGTCACGCCGAGCCGCGTACATTGCCGCTTCTATACCCGCGGCGTTCCGCCCACTGTGCGAGTAGACCACCAGCACGTCGCCGGCATTGATGGGTTCGTGGCCAAGGAAGTGCTCGATGTAGTTTTCTTCGCGTTCCAACCACAAAAGTTCCCGAACACCGCCGGGGCCGAGAACATTGTGCCACATGAGGCGGGGGTCTGTTAGCGGATGGAGCCCGACAAAACTTCCATATCGAGGAAACGCGTCAATCACCGGGATAACCGAGTGACCACTCCCGAACAGGTGGATCAGGCCGCGGTCCTCGAGCGTTTCTACACACCGCTCGGCCACACGGTTCAAGACAGCATCTTGGGTGTCGGCCATATGCTTTATGATGGCTATGAGCCGCGTGGAGTAGCTCTCTGTGTTCCTTGTCATGGCGGTCCTTCTACTCAGCGACCCACTGGCAGGGTACGGACGTAACAGTCGTAGCAACCGTCAACTACGTGCCCCCGCCTCTTGATACTCGAGCTGGAGCGCGTGTACCGACGGGCGGGCCCCTAGCGTGAGGCGGACTCGGTAGCGGTCGCCGCGCATCAGACTACGGGTGTGCTCAACCGGCCCGTCAGCTGCGAGCGTTAGCCGCTCTACGTGAAAAGCGGGGCTACCCTTGGGAACGCTCAGGAGTTTGGCGTCGCCTTGATCGAGCAAGGCGACCGCGTAGGTGTCGATGGCTTCAATCGCGAGTAGACCGTACCTCTCGAATAAAATGCTGTAGAGCGAAGTCCCCTCTAGGTCTACCCCTTCGAGACCGGGGAAGCGCCTAAGGGGCAGGACGCTTGTCTGTAGGCCTATCGGCTCGTCGTTGGCGGTGCGAAGGCGTTTCCACCGTATGACAGGGTCGCTCCTCTTCAACCGGAGCATGTCTACGATGCCCGCCTGTTGCGCAGTTAGCACCGAGCGTTCAAGGACGACCGAGCCCGGCTTCAGCCCTATCTCGATCAGCTCGGTCGTAAACGACGTGACCCCCCTCTCGCGGGCGATCAAGCCGCTATCCCGGACGAAGCGTCCCCGTCCCCGTTCCCGTACCACCAATCCGTCCGCGACAAGGTTTGACATGGCCTGCTGCACCGTAACTCGGCTTACCCCGTACGCCTTGCACAACTTCTCTTCGGTAGGAATCTGTTCTCCGGGCGCCCACTCGCCCTCGGTGATGCGATCGCGCAGGCTGCGCTCCACTTGCATGTATAGGGGTACGCCTGACCTGGGGTCGAGGAGCAACCTGCTGCCGGGCGGCTCTTGCGTCGAACCCCTGTCTGGATCCCGCATAGCTCCGAGCATAGCATAACTTGACGTCAGGACATCCTGTCGTTATATTCACCCGTAGTCGAGAAGAAGGGGTCGCGCCGGGATCGTCGGGAGGCGAAGCGCGGCCCGCTCTCGGACCAAGGGAGGTGTCATGTCAGACCAAGCGATAAAGTGGAGACTGCGACGAGTCGTAGGGACCGCACTCGGTTGCTCGATGCTCGCCGCAACGACAGTGAGCAGTATTGGCGCGACCCCGGCGAACGCGAGCCTGCCCCGTGCCAGTTCCTCTGTAACTAACGGGGGCGTGGCGACTTTTGCCGAGCAGCCAGGTACCACGTTGAACTGGATCCTGCCATTAATTCCCGATAACTACGCCCTCACCAATATCAGCCAGTTTGAAGACATAATGTGGCGGCCCCTCTACTGGCTTGGGACAAATACTGGAGCAGCCCTCTGGAATTCATCTCTCAGCTTGGCATATCCTCCGGTCTTCTCCGACGGTGACAAGGTAGTCACCATGAAGCTCAAGCCATACGAGTGGTCTAACGGAAAGCCAGTCACATCCCGTGATGTCGAGTTCTGGATCTTGCTAATGAAAGCAGCTATCAAGATCAATCCGGGGTACTGGGGTGGTTATGTCAAGGGCTATTTCCCTGACAACGTCGTAAGCGTGAAGACACCTAACCCCTCTACGGTCGTGTTGACACTGAACAAGGGTTACAGCAGTTACTGGTATTGGTACAACGAACTCAGCCAAATCACACCCATCCCACAGGCTGCTTGGGACAAAACATCCGCGACGAGCCCCATTGGGAACTATGACCTGACGCCGAGCGGTGCCACGGCTGTTTACAACTATTTATCAGGTCAGAGCAAGGATCTCTCCACGTATACGACCAACCCGTTGTGGAAAGTTGTCGACGGGCCGTGGGAATTGACCGTCTTCACGACAACGAGCCGGCTGACCTTCGAACCGAACCCTCGTTATTCGGGCCCGGTAAAGCCGACCCTATCGAAGTTCATTGAAGAACCCTTCACGTCGGACGCGGCCGAGTTCGACGCCCTTGAGGCTGGGGACCTCACCTACGGGTACGTGCCTCCCACGGACGTGGGGGCAATAGGCTCCCTGAAGTCTCGCGGCTACAACATCGAGCCATGGAAGGTGTGGGCCGTCAACTATACCGTGATCAACTTCGATAACCCCACAGTGGGCAAACTCTTCCAGCAGCTTTATATCCGCCAGGCGATGCAGTCGCTCGTTGACCAACCCGTCTACATAAAGTCAGCCCTCGGTGGTTACGGCACCCCAACTTATGGCGTCATCCCCACTGACGTCCCGAGTTCCTATATTTCGGGCAATGTAACAAATCCGTACCCCTACGACCCCGCAAAGGCGGCGCAACTGCTCAAAGAGCACGGATGGAAGGTCGTGGCGAGCGGTACAGATACCTGCGAACGAGCGGGGACCGGCCCGAGTGACTGTGGAGCCGGGATCGCGGCGGGAACTCCGCTCAGCTTCAAGCTCATGTACGCATCAGGCTTCCAGTACCTAAATGTCGAGATGCAAACCTTCAAGACAGCCATGGACGAGGTCGGCATGCAGCTTTCACTGAGCGAGTCGCCGGTCAACGACGTCCTCGGCAGTGCTATCCCATGCGCCCCGTCGGCGAGCGATTGCAACTGGCAGATGCTGAACTGGGAGTTCGGGTATGTTTTGATCCCAAATTACGAGCCGACGGGTGAGCAGCAGTACGAGACGGGCGCGGCCAGCAACTTCGGCAGCTTTGACGACCCTGCGTTGAACACGGTGATCCGTGAGACCAATCTCCCGGGCGGCCAAACGTACATGGGTGACTATGCGAAGTTGGCCGCTGAGTCGCTGCCCGACATCTTCTTCCCCGAGGCCGACTACCAGATTTCCGCAATTAAGTCCAACCTTAAAGGTGC
Organism: Acidimicrobiales bacterium; assembly: GCA_030039575.1. Lineage (GTDB taxonomy): Bacteria > Actinomycetota > Acidimicrobiia > Acidimicrobiales > Palsa-688 > Fen-671. The sequence continues at coordinate 4,347 of JASHVH010000463.1, forward strand.
CCTTCCGCAGAACCCAGAAGAGGACTTCACGCCGGAGAACTGGCGCTTCAGTGGGTAAGGCCGCCTCTGGGCAGTGAGAACAAGGGTGGGCTCCAAAGGCGAGTGGTTGGCGCTAGACGTCGGCGGCACCAAAGTTCGGCAGGCCGTAGTGTCGGACGATGGTGCCGCCCGGGACGTCAGGACGTGGTCTCATAAAAGTGTCATCGACCCTCTCACGTGCCGGCGCAACGTGGTGGCCATGTGGCAGGCTGCTGGTGTTGCACGCCCCCGGGGGCTCGGGATAGCCATCGCGGCGCTGGTGGACGATCAGGGCTGCGTCCGGGCGGCACCGAACCTCAGGACATGGGAGGGGGTCAACCTGGTAGAACTGTTCCAGGAGGACTGTAGCTGCCCTGTGCACGTTGTCTTCGACGGAACTGCGGCCCTTCTCGGCGAGTTGTGGTTAGGACGACCAGGCATCACGAACGGGTTTGCCATCTCTATCGGAACGGGCATCGGCGGAGGGCTCGTCGTCGACGGTTCGGTGCTCCATGGGGCTCACGGTCTGAGCGGCATGCCGACCTCCGCTATTGTCCGCGCACCGGACGGCATCGAGGCGACCGCCTCCGGACCGGCAGTGGCGGCGTCGGTTGGCGTCCACTCCGGCCGCGAAGCGGTCCGGCAGCACCGGGCGGGCAACCCTAAGGCGAAGACGGCCTTTGACACCGCCTCTGAGGCACTGCATGAGGCCATCGCGGCAGTGACGGCGACGGTCGACGTCGATACGGTGGTCGTTGCTGGGGGCTTCGGGGTCGGCGCCTTCGACCTGCTCTTTCCGACCCCGGCGCTTGCCCCGCGCTATCGCCTCTACTCGCTGGTCCATGATGACGTCCATATCTACAGGGCGTTGACTGGCGAACGTGCACCCCTGCTCGGCGCGGTACGGAATGCCGCCGTCCAAGAAAGCTGAGATCGTTGACCAACGATGAGCTTGATACTCGGGACCCGCTCCTCATCGTGGGGGCCCACGCTTTTGACGCCGAAGTCATGGGCGGAGCAGCCGCCGCGCAATGGTCCGCCCATGGAGGGCTCGTAGTGATTGCCCACATATCACTCGGCGAGCGTGGCCACCATTCCAAGTCTGCACAGGAGTACGGCCAACAGAAGCGAGAGGAAGCACTGAGGGCCGCAGAAATACTTGGAGCGGAGGCAAGGTTCTTCGACCAACCCGATACGGACCCCGATGGCGTCGACCGAGTCGGACAGGAACTCGCGACGGTCGTTCGCCAGGTCCGCCCGGGCACCGTGGTTACGCACTGGAGAGGTAGTTGGCACCCCGATCACGTCGCCGCCTATCAGGCTACGGTCCAAGCACTGCTGCTCTCAGGGCTGAAGGCCACCACTGAAACCGGCACTGCCCATGAGCCGAGAACGCTCCTTTTCGGTGAGAACTGGGAAGACGGCGAGGACTTTCGGCCGGACACTTATATGGACGTCACTGATGCATACGCCACCTGGCAAGATGCCTTAGCGGCCTATGAAATAGGGAGGGTGCCGGCGCCTGGGTTCCCCTACAGGGATTATTATTCGGCATTGGCGCGGATGCGGGGTTGCGTTATAGGTGCCGGTTATGCAGAGGCGTTCCAGGCAGCCCCCGTAGAAATGATGGCTGGCCTTGGCCTCGGGCTCCAGGGCCGCTGGCGTGGTAGCTCCGGAGAGGGCTCGTGATGCCCGCATCGGCCGGCTAAATGAGCCGCTACATCGCCCGGCGGGTACCGCAGGCTGTGGCCGTGATTGTCGGCGTCACGATAATTGTGTTCATAATCATCCACCTTCTTCCCGGAGGCCCTCGAGCACTGCTCGGACCGCACGTCACGCCTGAAGCGCTCCATGCGTTCATCGTGCAGAATGGCTACAACAAACCCATCTTCGTACAATATTTTCATTACGTCGACGGTTTGCTACACGGGAACCTGGGCTGGTCCTACCATTACAACCAATCGGTTGACTCTCTTCTGCTGCAAGACCTACCGAAAACTGCGCTACTTCTGGGCCTGGCTTATGTGGTAGCCATCGCAGTTGCAATTCCAGTCGGGTTGTTGCAGACCATCCGCCGCAATCGTGCTAGCGATTATGTTGTCACGTGGTTGGTGCTTGTTGGCTACTCGATGCCACCCTTCTGGCTCGGGCTATTGCTGATCTGGCGTCTCGCCGTGGCCTTCCATATTTTTCCTCCCGAGGCTCCGCAGGGTGCCACCGTCGGTGCAATACTGAGCCAGCCTCTCGGCCTCGTGCTCCCTGTCGTGACGCTGTCCGTTGTAAGCATTGCTACGTTCAGCAGGTTCATCCGGTCCTCTGCCATCGAGAACATGGCACAAGACTACGTTCGAACGGCACGGGCTAATGGAGCATCAGAACATCGAGTGCTTTTCCGTCATGTTCTTCGGAACTCGCTTACGCCGGTGATCAGCATTATAGGCCTCAGCCTGCCGAACCTCGTCTCGGGCGCAATACTTGTGGAAGCTCTCTTCAATTACCCGGGGATGGGCCTCCTGTTCTGGACGTCTGCAACAGACCATGATTATCCAGTGCTCATGGGGTTCACCGTCGTCATTGGTGTGGCGACGGTTCTCGGGAGCCTCATAGCAGACATCCTGTACGCGTGGGCGGATCCGAGGATCCACTACGCCTAGTTTTGGTACTGACATTGAAGGGGGACGAGATGACCAAGTCCGCGACGGCCGAGAAAGCCGAAGTAGAGCGGGCCGGCGATGGCTCGGATCCGTCGGCCGCTGGCGGCGTCAGCTCTGGCCCAGGATCGGTATTGGGCGCCTTCGGACGGGTGTTCGTCGAGAACCGCATGGCGATAGTGGGGCTTGGGGCGATTGTTTTCATCGTGCTCTTCAGCTTCGTAGGCCCCCTCTTCTATCGGACGAACCAAGTGGACACCAACCTCATTCAGGCTAATCAACCGCCGAGCGCCGCCCATCTCCTGGGCACTGACCCCACTGGATATGACGTGCTCGGGCGCCTGATGGTTGGAGGGCAGTCCTCGCTCGAGGTCGGCTTTGCGGCTGCTTTGCTAGCGAGCCTGCTGGGCGGTGCGTGGGGAGCGATATCTGGCTATATCGGTGGCTGGACTGACTCCGTCATGATGCGAGTCGTTGACTCACTTCTCGCCATACCACCCCTACTCCTCCTTCTGTTGCTCGCGAGCATCATTGTGCCATCCGTACCAGTTCTCATCTTGGTGATCGGGTTCCTGTCCTGGCTGACCAGCGCGCGTCTGGTGCGGGGAGAATCTCTTTCGCTGAGCACACGAGAATACGTGCTGGCCGCCAAGGTGGCCGGAGGACGAGCGCCGTGGTTGATAACGAGGCACATCGTGCCTAATGTTCTAGGCGTTATCGTCGTCCAGACAACCTTTCAAGTGGCAAACGCCATCTTACTGCTGGCCAGTCTGAGCTTCCTCGGCCTTGGTCCCCCGCCGCCCTCGGCCAATTGGGGCCAGATGTTGAACGACGGCCTGAACTACACCTATGACGGCTATTGGTGGCTCATTTACCCGGCGGGTCTGGCTATCGTGCTCACCGTGGTCGCGTTCAACCTTCTCGGTGACGCGCTGCGCGATGCGCTGGACGTCCGGCTACAAAAGCGTTAGGACA
>JASHVH010000464.1 GCA_030039575.1 Acidimicrobiales bacterium
ATCGGTTTACGCCAGCGTGGACCGCTTCTTCGCGCCAACGAACGGCCAGAAGCACGGTGCAAAGGCCACGGACGGAGGGTTCCCGTTGTCGGCCTTGCGCAGGCTCGACCCGTGGCGGGGTGGTTACGACGCCGTCGTGGGCTGGGTCCCCGAGCCAGGCGGGCGGGACGCAGAGCTCATGGAGGAACTGGCCGGCGAATGGCCGGGCCGGGTCGTGGCCCTGCTCGACCAGGCTCACGCGGCCGCGGGAGGTGCCCCTTTCCTGGTGCCAGGGGCTACTGCCGTCCCGGTGCTGAGCGAGCCCCGAGCTGGGAGGAGACCGCCCGCAGGGTCGCCGAGGCGGCCCAAGGCCGCTCCCGTTGAGGACCGGCGTCGTCGTCGTTTCCTACCACCCGGGCGAATGGCTGGGCCCATGCCTGGCCTCCGTTGGGGACCAGGCCGACGAAGTGGTGCTCATCGATAACGGTTCGGAAGGCTCGGCGGCCTCGAAGCTCGGGGCGGAAGCCGGCGCCCGCGTGCTTCGGCTGCCTACCAACACCGGCTTCGCTCCTGCAGTCAACCTGGGCGTGGAGGAATGCACGGGCGAGCTCGTGGGGCTGCTCAACGACGACGCCATTGCCGGCCCCGACTGGTTGGCCGCCGCGGCCGAGGCCCTCAAAGATACCGCGGTAGCCGCCGTCGGGCCCAAGGTGGTCCTGGCCACCCGCTACCACGAGGTGCGCTACCCGGACCAGGAGTGGTACGCGCCCGGGGACAAGCGCCCTCTTGGGCGCCAGCTCCGGTCCGTCACCGTCGACGGCGTGGAAGTGCTCGACGCCGCCCGGGGCCCGGGCCTGTACCGCGCTGAGGAGGCCCCGGGCCGCGGGCGCTGGCGCTGGACCGCCGGGGACCGCCCCTGGTACGTGCCGCTACCGGAAGCGCCGCTCGAGGCCGGGGTCGTCGTGAACGGCGAACCTGCCCCTCCGGGCCGTGCCGTCCGCCTGGTGAACAGTGCCGGCGCCTTCCTCGACGACCGGGGCTACGGCGGCGATATCGGGGCCGACACCCCCGACGACGGCCAGTTCGACCAGGCGGCTGACCGGTTCGCTATATCGGGGAGCGCCTTTGTGACCCGGAAGCAGACGTGGCACGAGATCGGCCCCTTTGCCGGCCGTTACTTTGCGTACTACGAGGACATTGACTGGTGCTGGCGAGCCCAACTGGCCGGCCGGCGCATCGTTTACGACCCCGCGGCCACCGTTGTGCACCGGCGTTCGGCCAGTGCGGGCGGCCAGCACAGGCCGTGGGTCCGGGTGATGTCCGAGCGCAACCGGACGTTGACCATGGTGCGCAACGGCCCTCCCGCTCTTGCGGCCAATGCGCTTCGAGACCGCCTGCGCAACGGTCCTGACGGCGGGGTCCGGGGCGGCGTCGCCCGGTTACTACCCTGGGCCGTCGCCACCCGCGCCCAGATGGGGAGGCGCTGGAAGGCGACCCCCGAAAGCGTGTGGGAACGATGGGCCGGGGTCGACGCGGCAGAGCCTGAGTACCCCTGACGCCGGGGCCGGTACCACCTGTCACGACCGTTGCGCAGACGGCGCTGTCCGAGGACTGTTCCTCGGCGCTATCCCTCGATTGGGCGCGGGGTGCTGGTTAAGGCCCGGCCGGCGACGTGCCGGTTGCCGTTGGCGGAAAGGCGCTTTGCGAACCTCATGATGTCCCGTTCCATCCGGTCGAGCACCTGAGGCCACTGGTAGTTCTGCAGGACGTAGGCGCGGCCTCGCTCGCCCATCTCGTCGGCCGCTTCAGGGTTGGACTGGAACCGAGCCAGGTGCTTGCCAAGCTCCACCGAGTTGGCGAAGACCAGACCGCCGTCACAGCGTGAGCAGTGCCATTCGACGACGGCGCTCCCCTGGCGCACCAGCACCGGCCGGCCGGCCAGCCACGACTCCATCGAGGTCCGGGAATAGCTCTCCATCAGGCTCGGCTGCACGTAAGCCAGCGCCGCCGCCAGTGCGCTGTTGCGCTGCTCGGTGGTGAGGTAACCAACGTCGATGACGCGGCCGCGCAACCGCGGCGGGACGTCTGGGTGGCCGGCCCCGGCGCTCACCAACTTGACCCTGGTCTTGGTGGAGGCGAACACATCGACCAACCAGGGCCAACCCTTGTCCGCCTCGCGCCGCCCGAGGTACAGGATGAACGGCTCATCGATCCCGTACTCGTCCCGGAACTCCTCTGGTGAGTGTTGCTTCGGCACGTCCATTCCGGACCCGATGACGCTGTGGTGCGGGGCCACCGGCCCGAGCCTGTGGGCGAGGTCGTGCTCGGGGCCCGACAGGAACCAGACAGAGGCGGGCAGGGACAACACATGGCGCATCACATCGAGATGGGCGTACGTCTCGTCGTGCAAACAGGGCATAACTACAGCGCGATCGGCCACAATAGGCATGCACACCGTGGTGTTCCAGAACAGGTACGGCGCAAAAACGACGGCGTCAAAGGTGTCTCGTTCCCTTAGCAACGCCTCGAACATCCCGGGCGTCCGGAACAAGGCGTTCAGCCAGGTGACCTGCTCGTCGAGCGTCGTGGGTTGCCCGTAATAAATGTTCCCGTGAACCCGGTGCTCTTCGCTGGCCGACGTGGCCAGCACGTTGGCGAAACGGCGCACGACCAGCCCGCTGTCCTCCTGTGACCCCTCGGGCAGTTCGTTGGCCCAGGTGTACGGGTTGACAGCGCAGGTGGTGAAGATCTCGACTTCCCAACCGCGTCCGGCCAGGCCAAGAGCTGTATCGCGGGCGACGGCCTCGGCCCCACCGACGATTTCAGCGCCGAAGCGAGGTGTCACAAACGCAATGCGGCGCTTCATTGTCCACCGAGCCATGTCTTCGTCAAGCAGTTCCGGGCGTCCTTCAAGCCTGGTTATCACGGGCGGTAGCATAGCCTGCGGTGCCTGCCAGCCGCCTCGATGGGACTTCAGGCGACCAGCCTGTCCAATCTGGCCGGCAGTCCGGCCGGCAATCCGGACGACCGGCCGACGGGCTGCAGAGAACAGCCAACCAGCTCCTCCTCAAATCCTACCTGGCGATCGAGCGAGCGTTGGACGCCGCGGCGGTGGGCTGGGCGTCACGGCGACCCCACGGGGAGGAGCCAGAGACGGGCACGGGGACGACCGGAGAGGGTGACCGTACCGCCACTTTTGGCGATGTCATTGCCTGCTACCGCCTGCTCCTCGGGCGCCAACCCGATCCCGTGGGGCTGGCGCACTACCGCCAGCGGCTGGCCGCGGGAAGGGTCGGCCTCGAGGAGCTCGTCTCGGAGTTCCTCGGCAGCGTCGAGTTCGTCCGCAGGCAAGCCAGCCGGCCGCCAGGAGATACGTCGGCCGGCGAGATCGTGAGCACGTGCGAGGGTTTTCTCATCTGGGTCGACCCCACCGATTACGCGGTGGGCCACACGGTAGCGCGGACAGGCAGTTACGAGCCGGACGTGTCGGCAGTGATGAGAGAAGTGCTCACGCGAGGGGCCACGTTCGTCGACATCGGGGCCAA
>JASHVH010000465.1 GCA_030039575.1 Acidimicrobiales bacterium
GCCGTGGGCCTGCTGCTGGGCGGGGCGCTGACCGAGTACCTGTCCTGGCGCTGGACACTGTACGTGAACCTTGTCTTCGCAGGGCTGGCGTTCGTCGGCGGGCTCACGCTGCTACAGCGCCAGCCATCCCCCTCCAAGCCCAAGCTGGACATGCCGGGCGTGGTCCTGGTCTCCGGTGGCGTGTTCTGCTTGGTGTACGGGTGCTCGAACGCGGCCACCCACGGCTGGGGAACGCCGTCCACGTACGGCTTGCTGGCCGCCGGCGGGGTGCTCCTGGGGGTGTTCGCACTATGGCAGGGCCGGGCCGCCCACCCGCTGCTGCCACCGCGGGTGGTGCTCGACCGCAACCGCGGCGGCGCCTACGCGTCGATGTTCATCGCTGGAGCCGGCTTGTTCGGCACTTTCTTTTTCTTGACCTACTACATGCAGCGGACGCTGGGGTTTTCGCCACTGGTCACCGGCGTGGCGTTCCTGCCGATCAGCGTCGGCTCCGCGGTCGTCTCCAACCTGTCCACTATCGTGTTGATGCCCCGGTTTGGGCCCAAGCCGCTGATCGGGAGCGGGATGCTGATCGCGTCGGGGGCCATGGCCTGGTTGGCCCAGCTAGGCCCGCACACCGCGTACGCGGCGGGCCTGCTCGGACCGCTCATATTGGTGGCGGTCGGCATGGGCATGGTGATCGCTCCAGCGATCAACACGGGCACGTTTGGTGTAGCTCCGCAGGACGCGGGCGTGGCGTCTGCGACGGTCACCGTCGGCCAGCAGCTAGGCGCCTCGGTGGGGACGTCCTTTTTGAACACCATCTACGCCAGCGCCGTCGCGTCCTACCTCGCCGTCCACCTCGCCACCTCCTCCGCCGACCGCCAGACCGTGACTGGGTTGGCGTTGGCGCACGGCTACGACACCACATTCTGGTGGATCGCCGGGATTCTTGCCGCCGGCGCCGTTATCGGCGGAGCCCTATTGCGTCCCGGGCCGTTAGCCCGCGCGGGCACACCGCGTCCGGCCCAAGTCCCGGCAACTACGACACAAGTACTCGCGGGCCAGCCATCACTTGAGGGCTCAAAGCCTTGAGTGCGGCCGTCAACCGGATGCGGTCGTACGGTCATCGTCCTCTGACGCTCTTTGCCTCCTTCACGGCCCCTGGTGCCATCACCCTCACGTCGACAGGGCCCCTGTCACCCCATGAACTCAAGAAAATGACTAGGGATTTCCTAGATGCGACCCCGGGGTGACCTACGTCAAGCTGAGTACAGGTGGCACGCATGGAGCTCCAAGATGCGACGGTAGCTGGCCGGCTCCATTGTGCCGGAGGATGTCACGCATCAGTCATGTCTGCTGAACGCCTGAGGGTGCGTACTCTCACGAGAAAGGACGGATAGCCGCTATGGCCATCAAGGTGCTTCCAGTAGTTGGGCGCCCGACGAACCTGCCGGGCCCGCCTCGCAAGATTGCAATCGAGGAGCATTTCAGTTACCCGTTGCTCGGCCCCCCAAATATCGGTGACTCCTCCTCAGGTGTCTTCATGCAGGAAGGTTTTAATCCAGAATACAGTCGGGCAATGAACGCCCGGATGGAGGATTTGCGCGGCAGCCGCATTGAGGAAATGGATGAAGCGGGCATCGATATCTCAGTCATTTCCCAAACTATCGGTGGCGTGGAAGGAATACCCGACGCGGCTAGGGCCATTGAAATGGCCCAGCGCATAAATGACTTCGTCGCCGGGGAGGTGGCAGAGAGCCGCGGGAGACTCGCCGGTTTCGCCACCTTACCGATGCAGGACGTCGGGGCCGCAGCAAAGGAATTGCATCGCGCCGTGAACGACTTGGGCCTTTGTGCCGTAATGCTAAATGGGTACAGCAACCTGGGAAGCCAAAAGCTTTACCTTGGCGACGCGCGGTTTGAGCCTTTCTGGGAGGAACTGGAAGGCCTGCAGGTGGCTCTGTACCTGCATCCGAGGATACCCTCCCTCGCGGTGGAACAATCGGATTTCTTTGGGCATGAAGAGCTGACCGGAGCGGTGTGGGGCTTTGCTCCCGAGACGGCAACTCACGTGCTGCGTATGGTCTACGGCGGCGTGTTCGACCGCCATCCGGGTGTGAACCTGATCATTGGTCACATGGGCGAGACACTTCCCTTCTTCGCCTGGCGGGTTCAACGCGCCTTTGAATATGACCCGCGCTCATATCGTACGGAGAAGCGGTTACAGGATTACCTGTCAGACAACATTTGGGTGACGACGAGCGGTAATTTTTTCGATCAGGCACTTATCACCGCAGTGCTGACGGTGGGCGCCGACCACATCTTGTTCGCGAGTGACTACCCATATGAGATGGCAACCGACGCGGCGCGCTGGATCGAACGAGCGCCAATCAGCGAGAGCGACCGCCGCAAGATCTGCTACAGCAACGCCGCAGGGTTGCTTCGCCTTCCACGCTGAACGCTAACCCTTCCCGGGAAGCCCTGGCACGGGCGTGTGCTCAGTGGTCTGACCGCCGCCTCATCTGACAACGCGAGGAGAATATGGCTGACATCGCACAGCACTGGATCAACGGCGAGTGGGCCGGTTCGGACGTGGTTGCCGAATCGGTCAACCCCGCCACAGGAGAGGTACTCGGCCAGTGGTACGACGGCGGCGAGGCGGAAGCGAGCGCCGCAATCGCCGCGGCCAAGCGGGCGTTCATGAGCTCTCCATGGTCACGCGACCGCTCTCTTAGGTACAAAGCGCTCACCGAGATGGCCGACCGCTTCGACGCACATGCCGACGAGCTCGGCCGCCTGGTCACCCAGGAGAACGGCAAGATACTGGCACAAGGGATGTTCGAGTCATCGACGGCCGGCGGGACGCTGCGGTACAACGCGTCGTTTGCCTTGACGGAGGCAGGCATTTCCGCCGAGGTGGCGCCCGGACTGTGGTTCAGCCAGTACGCCGAGCCGGCGGGAGTCGTCGGCATTATGGTCCCCTGGAACGGGCCAGTTGCGCTCTTCATCCGCTCCCTGGGCCCGGCTTTGGCCGCTGGGGACACCGTCGCCGTCAAGATGCCGGGTCAAACAGCGCTCGTGGCGAACCGTCTCTCCCAGATCATTTCTGAGGTCGAGTCCCTCCCGACCGGGGTCGTCAACATTTTCACCGAGTCCGGCAACACCGGGGCTCCCTATCTGGTGGCATCGCCCGATGTGCAGGTCATCAGCTACACCGGCAGCGTCCCCGTGGGCCGCATTGTCGCCGCGGAGGGTGCGCCCACCCTCAAGCGGATGAACCTCGAACTGGGCGGCAAGACGCCGATGATCGTTTTCGATGACGCCGATGTGGCGCGGGCCGTCCCGCTGCTCACGTCAGCCGTAACCACTTTCGCCGGACAATTCTGCATGACTGGCTCGCGTATCCTGGTCCAGCGAGGGGTCGCTGACCAAGTCCGGGCCGGGCTCAAGTCAGCCTTTGAAAAGGTGCGACTGGGGAACGGGCTAGACCCGGCGACCGAGATGGGCCCCCTGATCGACAAGCCAAACGTCGCCAGAGTGGATGGGATGGTGGAGGCGGCCCTCGCCTACGCGAAGCCGGTCGTGCGCGGCGGTCCGGCCACCGAAGGCGCCCTTGCCAAGGGAGCGTTCTTTCGGCCGGCCCTGCTCGAGGTCGATGACGTCAACTCCGAGATCGTCCAGAAGGAAGTATTCGGGCCTGTGGCAACGTTCGAGGTGTTCGACACAGAAGCTGACGCCATCGCCCGCGCCAACGCCACTGAAATGGGCTTGGCCGCCGGGATCTACACCGAGAACCTGGCTATAAGTCGACGTGTGACCCGCGGGGTACAGGCCGGCACCATCTGGACCAACACGTGGTCCGTGCTCAACGATGGGTTCGCCGAGGGCGGTTATAAGCAGAGCGGGGTCGGTCGCCTACGTGGCCGCCTGGGTATCTCGGACTTCCAGGAATATAAGACCGTTGTCCACAACATCCTCCCTGCGGCTGACTAACTCGCTCGAACTGGTTCGAACTCCCAATTTGAACGGCCCCTCATCCGGGACAAAGAGACAGGAGAATGCCGTGAGTGCCACTCCCACCGAGGTTGTCGGTGAATGGCTACAGAATGATCGAGCCATGGGCCGGGACCTCGCACGGACCTCAGGCGTTCCTGGAAAATCTGGCGGCTGAAGGAGCCAGTGGCGATATCAGCCGTTGGCCGGCAGACCGAGCCCTAGTACGAACAAACCAAAGCAGGAGGAAACCAGCTCCTAATTAGGCAGCAAATAGACAAGAGAGGACTTCTGAACGTGACTAGTGAACCAATGCGAGATCCGGTAACCGACCCCTTGCTCACTCCCCAGAACGCCGCCCTCCTGGTCATCGACTACCAGCCGGCGCAGTTCGGGACGGTCACGTCGATCGACCGCCATCTACTGACGCGGAACATCGTGACGGTGGCCCGCATCGCCAAGACATACGGGCTTCCGATCGTGCTCTCGACCGTGAACGTAACGGCGAACGGGCTACCGCCGACCATCCCAGAGCTCAGGGAGGTCCTTTCGGACTTGCCCGAGCTCGACCGCACCCAGATCAACGCCTGGGAGGACGCCGACTTTCGCCGGGCCGTCGAGGCGACCGGTCGGAAGAAACTGATCATAACGGCCTTGTGGACGGAGGTGTGCCTGACGTTCCCAACTCTGGACGCGCTCCGCCAAGGCTACGAGGTCTTCCCCGTCGTCGACGCCGTCGGTGGAACCTCCCCTGAGGCGCACCGAGCAGGGCTTGAGCGTGTCGCCCAGGCCGGTGCACAACCCATCGGGTGGGTGTCCCTTGCGTGCGAATTGCAACGAGACTGGGCACGGACCGACACCGTTCCTCAAGTCGTAGACATCGTGCTCACTTCTCGACTCGAAAAAGGGCTCTGAGGTAATGCCCGAGAGGTCGAGCACCATG